>CALGCG010000145.1 GCA_937884485.1 uncultured Bacteroidales bacterium | reverse complement strand
GAAGTATATGAGAACGATATAAGAACTATATAAGAAGGGCCGAACAAGGGGCGAACCGGGGGCGAAGAAAACCCGAGCGCGGCAGGGGGTGCGGAGGGGGGCAGAGAGAGGAGGAAAAGCATTTTTTTCGGAAAAAAGTTTTGTATTTTAACATTAGATTGAAAAAAAATGTTTATCTTTGCACCGCGATTTTTAATTAATAACAGTTTAACAACATAAAAATAAGTAACATGACATCATTATTGGTACTTTTACAGGCAGCCGCCAGCATGGCATGGGGCTACCTTGGAGCAGCAGTGGGAGCCGGCTTGGCCACTATCGGCGCCGGCATCGGCATCGGCAAAATCGGCCAGGGCGCCATGGAGGGCATCGCCCGCCAGCCCGAGTCGGGCAGCTTCATCCGCTCGTCGATGATCATCGCCGCCGCTCTGGTGGAAGGCGTGGCCTTCTTCGCCGTGGTTATCTGCCTGCTGATTGCAGTGAAGTGAACAGCCACGCGCACCCTGAGACACCCCCACGGGCCGGCGATTGGCCGGCCCGTTTAGAGGGAAAACGGAACAGGGTGTCAACCCAAGACACAAAACAGACATCTCACAACTGATTATGAACAATCCACTGATAAACCCCGGCCTGGGCACCCCGATATGGATGCTCATCTCGTTCGGCATACTGGCCTTCATCCTCATCAAGTGGGGGTGGCCGGCGCTGCTGAAGGGGCTGCATAGCCGCGAGGAGGCCATCACGGCGTCGCTCTCCGAGGCCGCCAAGGCGCGCGAGGAGATGAAGAGCCTGGTGGCCCACAACGAGGAGCTGCTGCGCCAGGCCAAGCTGGAGCGCGACGAGATGCTGCGCGACGCCCGCCTGACGAGCGAGAGCATCATCGAGGAAGCCCGCAACCGCGCCACCGAGGAGGCCAACCGCATCGTCGACACCGCACGCGAGAACATCAACTACGAGAAGCTGAAGGCCATGCACGAGCTGAAGAACCAGGTGGCCAACCTCAGCATCGAGATTGCCGAGAAGCTCATCCGTGCCGAGCTGAGCGACAAGCCCAAGGCCGACGCCCTGATCCAGAAAGAACTTGAAATGATGGAGCTGAAGTAACCATGAGCACCTACCGCATCAATACCCACTACGCCAAGGCGCTGATGCTCCTCTCGGAGGAGACGGGCACGATGGACCGCGTGTCGGAGGACATGCGCCTCGTGAGCAAGGTCTGCGCCGAGAACCGCGAGCTGAACGTGGTCTTCAACAACCCCGTCATACCGAAGGACAAAAAGGCCGGCATCGTGAAAGACCTCTTCGGGGAAGAGGTCTGCGAGGCCACGCTGGCGTTCCTGCTCTTCGTGACACGCAAGAGCCGCTCCGTCAACATGCGCGGCATCGCCGACGCCTACATCGAGATGTACCGCGAGAAGAAAGGCATCGTGCTGAGCGACCTGGTGACGCACCAGCCCATCGACGACGTGGCGCGCCGCATGGTGACCCGCATGGTGGAGGAATACACCGGCAAGACCGTCGAGCTGCACGACCGCACCGACCCGAAGATGCTGGGCTGCTTCAAGCTGGAGTTCGACAACAAGATGTACGACGCCCGCATCCGCACCAAGATACGCCGCATGCGCATCGAGTTCGCAAAGAACGAGTACGAAAGCAAGCTGTAGGCCTGCGCGGCAAAAAGAAACGAACGATAGAAAAACAAACATTATGTCAGACATAAAACCTGCCGAAGTATCGGCAATCTTGAAGAAACAGCTGGCGGACGTCAGCCTTGAGACCCACCTGGAGGAGGTGGGCACCGTGCTCACCGTGGGCGACGGCATAGCCCGCGTCTACGGCCTGAACAACGCCCAGAGCGGCGAGCTCGTGGAGTTCGACACCGGCGACCAGGGCATCGTGCAGAACCTCGAGGAGGACAACGTCGGCGTCGTCATGCTGGGCGAGGTGAGCACCATCAACGAGGGCGACACCGTCAAGCGCACGCGCCGCATCGCCTCGCTGCCCGTGGGCGAAGGCCTGCTGGGCCGCGTCATCAACACCATCGGCGAGCCCATCGACGGCAAGGGTCCCATCACGGGGCCG
>CALGCG010000144.1 GCA_937884485.1 uncultured Bacteroidales bacterium | reverse complement strand
TTGCTTATCAGGAAGTTTTCTCACTGGCTAAGCAGATTTCCGCTTCGCAGACATCATTTATGCCTTTCCTTATCGCGGGCGTTTTCTATTTCTGGGAGCAAGGCCCGGATCCCGGCATTGAGTACGCGCTGGGCTCCAGCCTCCACCGGTACAACTTCGTGAAGTGTGGCACCCGCCACCGCACGGCCACTGTGGGCTTCCTTGTGAAGCCAAGCGTGGAAACCGAACCGGAGGCAAAGTTACACCTCTACGGCTTCCCAAAGGCGGGCGCGCAGACCTGCGGTACCTACCCGCGGCCCGGCACGCTGGGAGCGGTGAAACATTCCACAATAGCAACAGCACCGGCGGCCACGTTCGCGGCGTATAGCTTCACG
Source organism: uncultured Bacteroidales bacterium (assembly GCA_937884485.1). GTDB lineage: Bacteria > Bacteroidota > Bacteroidia > Bacteroidales > P3 > Colimorpha. The sequence goes on along the minus strand of CALGCG010000144.1, from coordinate 1,995 downwards.
AAATGCGGGACACGGCGCTGCGGCGAATAAATGAAAGGAGGCACAGGCATGGCGTATTTTTACGACAGCTTCATGGGCCACCGGAGGAAGCAGTGGCTCCGCTCTATCCACGCCGTTGAGGCTCAGGTGAACGGAACATGGCACCGCGGGGACATTAACCAGAAAAAGATCGAAGGCGACACGCTGGTGATCATGGCGACGTTCCCGACGCTGGACTCTGTGGCCTGCACTATCTCCGCTTCGCGGATCATTGACGTGCGCGGCGAGGTGGCAGCATACCAGCAGCGCACGATCAAGAAAGTGAGCGGACAGGGCACCATGGTGAAGCTCACGATCCCGATCTACGAAGTATCACCCTAAAAGGAAGGAGGCACAGGCATGTATAAGCGCACGAAATGGCTCGACGAAGTGAAAGACGCTGACACCGGCGAGCTCATTCAGGAAGGCACAGATCAGAGCGCCGGAAACTTCAACAACATGGAGAACGGCATATCTGACAACAACACAGCGGCGGCTCTGCTGCTGATTGCAGCGGGCCAGATCATTGCCGAGCAGACCGTGGAGGAAATTGTGGCGCAGCTCACAAACAGCGCGAGCTACCCCTTCAACAACTCCGTGAAAACGGTCAGCATGGCAACCACAAGAACCAACACCAACTACTCGGTGGAGGCCGAAGTCGTGGAACACGACGGCGAAGTCGGCCACATTTTTGTCACCGACAAGCTGCTGAACGGCTTCAAGGTAAGATACGACGGCAGCGCAGCGAGCGCCACCGTCAAGCTCATTATCAAAGGAGGTATGTAAACCATGGCAAACCACAACGACGTAAAAGTCATTGAAGTGAACAAGGGCGAGAAAATCGCCTACGAGCAGAGCGGCACCCGTCTTTACTTCGGGGACGACGAGATCATGGTGAACGCTGCCAAGTACCAGAAGGACTGGGACGTGGTGGTGGACATCTGCAAAGACAGATCCGACAACCTGACGATCGGTACCGACTCCGCGCTGCGCTATGTGGCCCAGATTAAGATCCCGGCCGCACAGTACACCGAAACCACAGAGGGCGAGGGCATGGACGCCGTGACCACTCGCGAGCTGATCCCTCTCGACATGGGCGAGGTTGAGCTCTACCTCTGGAGCATTGAATAAACGAAAGGAGCAACAAGAAAATGGCAAATTTTGATCTCACTAATCTGGCCGTGAAAATGATCTGCCCGAACAACGTCGTGCAGGTAGACGACACCGGCCTGCCTTCTGTGCTGGTATATATCCCGGCATTTAAGAACAGCGACGTGTTGACCGGAGGCGACGACAGCACTCACCCTGCGTTTATCGTGAACGGCGTCCAGATCCCCGGCTTCTACTACTCCAAGTACCAGAACTGCACCTACAACGGCGTGGCGTACAGTCTGCCCGCTGAGGATCCGCAGGTAAACACCAACTTCGATCAGGCTCTCGCGCGCTGCGAGGCAAAGGGCCACGGCTGGCACCTGAGCACTAACGCAGAATGGGCGGCGATCGCTCTCTGGTGTAAAAAGAACGGCTTCCTCCCTTATGGCAACAACAACTACGGCAAAGACAGCCGCGAAAGCAACTACAAGGCAATTCCTACGGCATACGACAGCGGTAAAACCGGCAGAGTCGCAACTGGTACCGGCCCTCTGAGCTGGAGCCACGATCAGACTCCTTCCGGTATCTGGGATCTGAACGGCAACGTCTGGGAATGGCAGGGCGGTATCCGTCTTGTATGGGGCGAGCTCCAGATCCTTGCGAACAACGACGCTGCGGATCCTGACAACCCTCAGAACGCGACGAGCACCTGCTGGAAGGCTATCAACGCAGCCGACGGCTCTCTGGTAGATCCTGAAAGCAAGACCACAGACGCAGCGGGCCACATTTCCGGCAACACTGTGAAGCTCGACTATGTGAACAGCGTCTGGACGTATTCGACCGGCATTACAAGCGCCGTGGACAACTACCGTAGCTGCGCATTTG
>CALGCG010000143.1 GCA_937884485.1 uncultured Bacteroidales bacterium | reverse complement strand
AACAGGGCTTTGTGGATGGCGTCGTGCTCGAAGGGTACGGTGTTCAGTATGTCGATAACCTTCTGCATGTGGATGTGCATGTCGGGGGTCCAGCGCTTGGCAACGTCTTTCTCGTTGTATTCCGTCGGGGCCTGGAAGAAGTAGCAGCAGGTGTCCCACAGCTCGCTGGGGAAGGTGATGCGCTCCTTCATCATGGAGGCTACCTTTGCCACATAGCCGTGCTCGGCGTTGATGCCGTGCTCTTTCAGCTGTGCCTCGAGGTAGGAAGCCACCTCCTCGTCGCCGAGTTGCTGGAAGTATTCGTGCTGGAACCATTTGGCCTTGTCGAGGCTGAATTTGGCGCCGTTCTTGCTGATGTGGCTGATGTCGAAGAGTTTGATCAGCTCGTCCATGGTCATCAGCTCCTGGTCGGTACCGGGATGCCAACCCAGGAGGGCCAGCATGTTCACCACGGCCTGGGGCAGGTAGCCTTGCTCACGGTAGCCACTGCTGACCTCGCCGCTCTTGGGGTCGTGCCATTCCAGGGGGAAGACGGGGAATCCCAGGCGGTCGCCGTCGCGCTTGCTGAGCTTGCCGTTGCCTTCGGGCTTGAGCAGCAAGGGCAGGTGGGCGAACTGCGGCATGGTGTCCTCCCAGCCGAAGGCTTTGTACAGCATGACGTGCAGCGGGGCGCTCGGCAGCCACTCCTCGCCACGGATGACATGGGTGATTTCCATCGTGTGGTCGTCCACGATGTTGGCCAGGTGGTAGGTGGGCATGCCGTCGCTCTTGAAGAGCACCTTGTCGTCCAGCAGGCGGCTGTTCATCGTCACGTCGCCACGGATAAGGTCGTGCACGGTGATGTCGATGTTGTCGGGGAATTTGAAGCGCACCACGTAGGGCTCGCCGGCGTCGATGCGGTGCTGGGCTTCCTCCATGCCGAGGCTGAGGCTGTTCTCCATCTGGCTGCGGGTGTTGCAGTCGTACTGGAAGGTCTTCTTCTCTGCCTCGTATTCTTTGCGCTTGGCCTCGAGGGCTTCGGGCTTGTCGAAGGCGTAGTAGGCCCAGCCGTCGCGGATGAGCTGGTCGGCATACTCGCGGTACATGGGCTTGCGGTCGCTCTGGCGATAGGGTCCGAAGGGTCCGCCGATGTGCACACCCTCGTCGAACTGGATGCCCAGCCAGTCGAGGGCTTCAATGATGTATTGTTCGGCGCCGGGCACGAAGCGTGTCTGGTCGGTATCCTCGATGCGGAGAATCATCTTGCCCCCCTGCTGGCGGGCGAAGAGGTAGTTGTAGAGGGCGGTGCGCACACCGCCGATGTGGAGTGGCCCGGTGGGGGAGGGGGCGAATCTTACTCTTACCATTTATTTCTGTCTTTTTTTAGGAGTTCAGGGAGTCTCCTTGAACTCCTTCATAATGAAATGATTTGTTATTCTTTCATAAAACTTCCGAGGCTGTAGCTGACGCTCAGCATGTACGACACGTTGTGTCCGTTGGGGATTTTCACATCCACTTTGTCGCCGCTGCCGCTCTGGGCGTTTTCGATGATGCGGAGGATGTCATCACCTTCCGAGGTGGCGAGGAAGCCATGGTCGATGTAGAAGGTGGCGCGGAATTTGCCATACTCGTAGCTCAGGCCGAGAATCGCGCTCACGTCGAGGCGGTTGAGGTGGTTGAAGGCCTTGCGGTCGTCGGCGCTGCCGTTGAAGTTGACGTCGTAGTTGGCGGCTGTGGACGTGATGCCGGGGGTGATCTTGCGGTCGCCGTAGCTGCCGAAGAGGCCATAGCTTACGGCCGGTCCCACAAAGGCTCCGACGATATGGCCCGATGCGCGGATGGGGAGCTCGTAGTGCACACATGCCAGGATGGGCAGCTGCAGGTAGTAGGCGTGGTAGTAGCCTTCGCGGTAGCTCAGGCTCGACCCGTTCTCAAATACTTCCTCGAAGTTGCTTCCCTTGCGTGTCAGGTTCAGCCCTGTCTGCAGGAAGAAGGTCTCGGCCAGTACGCTCTCGCTCTGGGCGAAGGTGTAGTTGATGTAGCCGCCGATGGAGGCTCCCAGCACAGGCTTGGCCGACGACAGGTCGTCGTTCATCGAGGCCATTCCAATGCCGGCGTGGATGCCGTAGTCGCCAAACTGGGCCCGGGCTCCCATGATGCCCATCAAACCCATTAATCCCAATAAAAATATCTTCTTCATAATCGATTATAATTTTCTCTCAATAAAGTCCGTCATCAGCTCGTAGAGGTTCAGCCTCGTCTTGCCCGTGGCGTCGTAGATGCTGTGGTTCTTGTTGGGGTAGATGCGGAACTCGAACTGCTTGCCGGCCTCCTCCAGCTTCTCCACCATCTCGGCGCTGTTCTGGAAGTGCACGTTGTCGTCGCCCGTGCCGTGGGTAAGCTTGAGCATGACAGGCTCCACGCCGGAAGGTGTGCCGTACTCAACAGGATATTCCGATACATAATTGATTATGCTTCCGAGCTTGTAGCCCTCAGGATTTGACTGTGGAGTCTCCATATAGCGCTCGGTGTAGTGGGTGTCATAGAGGAGCCAGTCATACACACCGGCACCGGCGATACCATAATGGAATTTGTCCGATGCACGGAAAAGGATGAGCGCGGTCATCATTCCGCCATATGAGAATCCTTCGATACCTATCTTCTCATCACGTACGTACGGTTTTTCCATAAGCCAGTCAGCCCATGAGCAGAAATCCTTCACCTCATTGACAGTCAGCTGTCTGTATATCATGTCCAGTCCCTCACGACCGTTGTGTCCTCCCGCGCGGGGATCCACCCAGATCTGAATGATG
>CALGCG010000142.1 GCA_937884485.1 uncultured Bacteroidales bacterium | reverse complement strand
ACATTGGACATCTAATAATAAGATGTTAAAAATATAAGCTGATTCAATATAATTTTCAAGAGTAATTGGTTGATATTCTCCAGCATTATACATGTCTGCTAAACGAGTATTTTTTACTATGTAGCAAGAATGGATTTTTAAACCTTGAATATTGTGTTTATTTAAAAAGTCAGTTGTTTCTTTTATATCCTCAAAAGTCTCTTTTGGAAGTCCAACCATAATATGAGTTACAACATCAATTCCAGCATCATTTAAAAGACTAACACTTTTAGTGAACTGTTCATTTAAATATCCTCGATTAATAAGTTTTGCAGTTTCATCATTAGAAGTTTGCAAACCTAATTCAACCCAAACATAATATTTTTCTGTATAAGATTTCAATAATTTACATATTTCTTCATTAATACAGTCTGGACGAGTTGCGATAGCTAAAGCAACAATTCTATCATCAATTAATGCAGAATCATATTTTTCTTTTAAAATTTCAACAGAAGCATAAGTATTTGTAAAATTTTGAAAATATGCAATAAATTTATTTGCTCTTTCTGCTTTATATGTTTTAAAATAATTTCTTACTTGTGTAGAAATATCTGGAGCAGATTTTATATGTTCACCAGAACCTTTCTCACTACAAAAAATACATCCTTTAGTGCCTTTTGTACCGTCTCTATTTGGACATGTAAAACCCCCATCTATGCAAATTTTTAGAGTTCGTTCACCAAACTTTTCTTTCAAATATTTATTTAAATGTTTATATCTTTCTATATTTTCCATAATGTAATAATTATAACATAAAATATTGAAAAATCCAATAAAATATAATATATTGGGAACAGGAGGAATGAAAATGAAGATTTTAATAATATCAGATATACATGGCTCAAGTTATTATGCAGAAAAAATAAAAGAAATAGATGAAAAAGAAAAGCCAGATCAAATAATATTGCTAGGAGATTTATATTATCATGGTCCAAGAAACAATTTAACACAAGAATACAATCCTATGAAAGTTGCAGGAATTCTAAATGACTTTGGAGAAAAAGTCAGAACAGTACGTGGAAATTGTGATGCAGAAGTTGATGAAATGATTTCATATTTTAAATTTGATCAAAACCTAGAGATGCAAGTAAATGGAAAAAATGTATTTTTCACTCATGGACATATTTATAATATGGACAATTTACCAGAGTCTAAAATAGATATAATGTTTTACGGACATTTCCATACAGGATTTATTGAACAAGAAAATGGAATTATTTTTGCAAATCCGGGCTCAATTTCATTGCCTAAAAATAATACACAACATAGTTATATTATTTTTGATGAAAACAAAATTACTTTAAAAGATGTTGATGGCCAAATCATTAAAGAAAAAATTTTACAATAATAAAACGCAAGGTAAGATATATTAAAAAATAAGTGAAGGATTTTGTGTATCTAAACTTAACGTTAGAAAATATTATTCAATAAGACGAGTAATGTTCGAACCTTTAGGTTTGAAAGAGGCTCGGCTTATTGAATTAGATTTTCAACGGAAAGTTTGGCTTATCCAAAATCCGAAACGTGTTTTTTAATATCTCATACTTGCGTTTATTATTATAAATATTTTCTTAAAATATGTTGACAAAAGTGAAACCACATTATAAATTAGAAGATAAGAAGGTGTAAGAACTTTTTCCAAAATTAGGAAAGGAGACCCGTATGAGACACAAAGTAGAACTAAAGACAAAACTCGAAAAAGGAGGAATTTACAAAATATCTATACAAATCCCTTGGAAAAGGGGATGGATAGAAAATGTGAAACTTTATATTTGGAAATTTGGAAAACAAAGAATTTTCGATATGAATTTCACAAAAAATGAGCACGGAGAAGCTTATTTTGAAGTAGAAGCAGAACTAGAAGATTGTCCTCTTTACCAGTACTATTTTTCTTTTGAAGCAAATGGAATGTTCCAATATTTTAAAAAGAAGAATATTTCAGGAAACACAAATGTAACAATAGAAGAATGTTACAAAATGTCAGTAAATTTCAATGTACCTGAATGGGCAAAAGGATGTACTGCATATCAAATTTTCCCTGACAGATTTCATAAAGGAAAAGGTACAATTAAGTTACCTATGCCTAGAAGAAAAATTCATAAAAACTGGGATGAACTGCCAATTATTGGTCCTGATGAACAGAAACTTCAAAATATCGACTTTTTTGGAGGAGATTTTGTAGGTATCAAAGAAAAGGTACCATATATTGCAGGTTTAGGCATTGATATGGTATATCTTAACCCTATTGTAACAAGTCAATCTACACACAGGTATGATGCTGCAGATTATATGACTCCTGACCCGTATCTTGGAACTGAACAAGAGTTAAAAGATATGATTCAAGAATTCCATAAATATGGAATTAAAGTAGTACTTGATGGTGTGTTTAATCACACAGGAAATGATAGTATTTACTTTAATCAATATGGAACATATGATTCTATTGGAGCATATCAAAGCCAGGAATCACCTTATAGTAGTTTTTATCTTAAAGACGAAAAAGGAAAATATAAGTACTGGTGGGATTTTTTAAATCTTCCGGTATGTGATAAATCTGATTTTGGATATAGAAACTTCATTTTTGGTGAAGGTGGAGTAATTGACAAATGGTGTGAATGGGGAATTGATGGTCTGCGACTTGACGTTGTAGACGAATTGCCTAATGATTTCACAATGGGCCTATGGGAAGCTATGCAAAGAAATCTTCCTAATGATTTCATCATTTTTGGTGAAGTATGGGAAAATGCAATGAGAAAAGAGAGAAACTATATCAAATCTGGAAAAGAAATTCATACGGTTATGAACTATTTTTTGACAGATGCATTGCTTAGGTATTATATGTATGGAGATGTATTCAAATTGGATACTGTAATGAAAGAAATCTTGCAGGAATATCCAACTGAAACTATCCAAACACTTATGAACTCAACATCAACTCATGATATGTCTCGTCTTATTGATGTTTTAGGAAGTGATGTTTTTGACTGTCACGGACAATATGCGTGGAGTATCAAAAACTGGGAAGATATGACTGAAAGTGAGAGAATTGAGTGGCAGAAGAATCACAAAATGACAAGAGAAGAATATGAACGCGGAAAAGTGATAATGAAATCTTATTTAACTGCTTTAGCTTTCTGGCCAGGAATTTTCACAATTTTCTATGGTGATGAAGTAGGATTGCAGGGGATCGGAAATCTTTACACAAGAGGAACCTATCCTTGGGGAAAAGAAGATAAAGAAATACTAAGCTTTTTTAAAACATTGCTAAAAAGTAGAAAAAGTGAAGAATTCTTAAAAAAAGCAGATATAAGAATTAGAAAAATCAATCACGAGCAGTTCATATATGAACGCTATGATGAAAACAATAGTGTTCTTGTCGTTGCAAGTAGAGTAAATCGAGAAACACCTCTCATTATTCCTGAAGAATATGAAAATGCAAAAACAGTATTTTCTACTGAAGGAAATAGAGAAAAAGCCTTAGCTCCATATGGTGCTATTGTATTAAAAAAACAATAAATGTCTCAGCAAAGAGACCCCTTGTGATAGGGGGTTTTTTTATATATAAAAATATAATTAAAATTTGTTTTCAAAATGTGATTTCAGTGGTATAATAGAATAGAATGGGGAATAGATATGAAAAATTATTATGAAATATTAGAAGTAGACCAAAATGCATCACAAGAAGTAATTGAAAAAGCATATAGAACACTTGTTAAAAAATATCATCCAGACTTACAACAAGGAACCAAAAGAGAAGAATATTCTGAAAAAATAAAAGAAGTAAATCATGCTTATGATGTTTTGTCAGATGAATTGCAAAGAGCAGAATATGATGAAACACTTGAAAAAGATAAGGTCACTCAAGAACAGTATGCCAAAACAGTTCAAGAAAATTATCAATTAAGACAACAAATAAATAGAATGGAGCAAGAGAAACTATATAAACAACAAATAGATGCACAAAAAAAACAATATGTAGACCAAGGCTCTATTATGAATATGGGAAGAGTTTTAAAAGAGCAAATAGATGCTGCAAGAGAAAAAGCATATTATGATGCTTATATAAATGATATGAAAAATAGAGGATATAAAATTAAATATAAACACAGTATCAAGGACTATATAAAAGCTATTATATTTGTTATAGTAATGATATTTATATGTTTTTTAATATATCAAATTCCACTAGTGAAACAATATTTCCAAAACTTATATTCTGAAAACATTGTGTTTCGAGCTATAGTAGATATATTTAAAAATACACTTTCAGTAAATTTTTAAAGGAGAAAATAAAATGAAAGCACTAATAACAGGAGCATCTTCTGGAATTGGAAGAGATATGGCAAGAGAACTTGCTCAAAAAGGATATGATTTAGTCCTAGTTGCAAGAGATTTAGAAAAATTAAATGAAGTAAAAAATGAGCTGAAAACAAATGTAGAAATTGTAACTATGGATATATCGGAAGTAGAAAACTGTAAAAAAATATATGAAAAATACAAAGACATAGATATTCTTATAAATAATGCAGGATTTGGTGATTATGGCTATTTTACAAAAACAAATTTAGAAAAAGAAATTTCAATGATAAATACAAATATAGTTGCATATCACACATTAACAAAACTATATTTAAAAGATATGAAACAAAAGAATAGTGGGAAAATATTAAATGTGGCATCAATTGCTGGATTTATGCCAGGTCCACTAATGGCAACATATTATGCTACCAAAAACTATGTTGTTAGACTTTCAGAGGCAATAAGAGAAGAATTAAAAAAAGAAAAATCAAAAGTACAAATAAGCCTCATTTTGTGTTTTTAACCATCTTTTTCATCTCCAAAAGCACAAATAAATCCGATTTCGTGCTTTTAAAAAACATCCCGATGGAACTGACCCATTCCACCGGGATGCTGAATCTTGTATTAAGTCACTGGATTACCACGCAAAATCAAATACGATGTCGCGTGGGATGCCTGCACCGTTGACCTTTACGATGTCTGCGGCGAGAGCTTCACGGATGCTGGCGTTCTCGGCAGCATACTTCTGGGCGAACTCGAAGTTGCCGGTAGCCTGAGTTTCAAGGATGAGCGCTGCCCATGAATCGATGGCTGCCGCTGCCTTCTCGAAATCGACAACATATCTGCCTTCTACATTTCTGCTGAATGCGCCGTGGTCTTCCATATAGTTGAAACACATCATGTTGGCCTTTCCGTGAGATGATGCAGAACCGAAGCGTACTGAACGTACGATGCCGGCGATGAATGTCGCGATGGACTCTTCCTTGGTGATGTCTGTGATCTCACCCATGTCGATGAGCTTGCTGACCATGAACAGTCCGAGGATGTCTGCCTTGGCCTCTTCCCAGGTGGTCTTTTCAGAGCCCATTGCCGCGTCAACTGTACCCTTGCCGTTCACTGTTTGCTTCACTCCCAGTCCGTGAGCCACCTCATGGAAGGTAACGTTCCAGAAGAATGCGTCAGGGCTGAGGAACTCTAGCTGCTCAGGAGTCATGAGCACATCTCCGATAGGGGCCATGATCTTGTCGAACTTCGCCATCATGCTGTTGTAGAGCTGGAGGCGGCGTGCGCCCTTTGCTGCATGAACCCTCTCGTCGTTAGGAAGGTTGATGGCGATGGTCTTGCTGCCGGCGTTGCAGTCTCCTGCATAGTAGATGGCGTCGTATACATTCAGGTCTGAAGATGTTCCAGGCACGAATGTCTTGTATTCAGGAGCGCATGGGAGCATGGTCTGGAGAGTAGGGAGGAGGGCCACGTATTTCGCGAGGTTGGCGCTGCGTGTCTCGTCCTTGAGGAGGATGAAGCACTCGTATGCGGCCTTGGCCTCGAAGAGGTGGTCGTCATAGTTCTCGATCGGTCCGATCACGAGGTCCATGTTGCAGTCCTTCATGTCCATCCATGCCATGTCGCTGGCAAGGTAATCATCTGTGCGGAAGGCCTTTACGCGCTCTGTGAGATATGTTCTCATTCCCTCATTGGCGGTGAGAGCCGCAGCCTCCTCGAGGAGTGCGCAGACCTTCTCCAGCTCCTCCTTGTACTCGTCGCGATACCATACGGTCTTGAGCGCGCCGTTCTCGTCGCGGCGGATCACTGTGTATAGGCTGAGCTTGTCAGGGTCGTCGAATGCCTCCCACTCTTCCATGGTCATGTCCTGAGGATAGTACTGACATCCGAGAGGCTTCTCGCCATATCCCTCGAGGAAAGGCTTGTTGTCGTCAAGATGGTCCCATGCACCATAGTTTATGAGCGCATAGTCCTTTGCGTATCCTTCAGGGAGGGCATCGATCACAGCCTTGTCACCGAATGTCTGCTTCCAGAAGAGTCCGTCCATGATCTCTCCAGCCTGGCGGAACAGATCGACTATCTTCTTGTCATTATCCGAAAGTGCGTCATAAAGCGGCGAGTTCATCTCCACCACTGCATAACTCTCCACCTTCTCCTTCAATGCGGCGTCACCCGACTTGTCGGCACACGCTGCTGCAGAAATGACCGCCATTGCAATAAATAATATTCTTTTCATAATATAAAGATAAACAGTTTCTTAATAACCGACACTGTCATTCTGAATCAATACTGTTATTCTGAACGAACACTGTCATTCTGAACGAAGTGAGGAATCTTTGTCATAAAGATCCTTCGCTGACGCTCAGGATGACAACAAAGATGCTTCAGGCTGACA
>CALGCG010000141.1 GCA_937884485.1 uncultured Bacteroidales bacterium | reverse complement strand
TATAAGAACTATATGTGAACGATATAAGAACTATATAAGAAGGGCCGAAGAAGGGCCGAATTGGGGGCGAAGTGGGTGGCTGCCGGTTGGGAGGGGGCGGCTTGCTGTTTTTTTTGTCCGAAATGTTAATTTTTCCCATAATATGGATTTTTTTTTGTATCTTTGTACGTTCATTGATTAGAGGAAAGTTAGTTAATTTATTTAATAATCAATAAAATAAACCAATATTATGCAGAAAAAAGGCAACAAGTACGGTACCCACCGCGTCATCGAGCCGAAGGGTGTTCTCCCTCAGCCCGCCAACAAGCTTGACAACAACATGGACGAGATCTACGACAACGAGATCCTCATCGACGTCCAGACCCTGAACATCGACAGCGCCTCGTTCACCGATATCCACAACTATGCCAAGCAGCAGGCCGGCGAAGGCGCCAGCCAGGAGAAGATCATGGAAGAGGTGAAGAAGGAGATGCTCCTCAACGTCGAGCTGCAGGGCAAGCACCGCAACCGTCGCACCGGTTCGGGCGGCATGCTCCTCGGCAAGGTGGAGAAGATCGGCGACGCCCTGAAGGGCAAGATCGACCTCAAAGAGGGCGACCGCATCGCCACCCTCGTCAGCCTCTCGCTGACCCCGCTGCGCATCGACGAGATCCTCGAAATCCGTCCCGAGGTCGACCAGGTCGACATCAAGGGCAAGGCCATCCTCTTCGAGAGCGGCATCTACGCCAAGATTCCTACCGACATGCCCGAGAAGCTGGCCCTCAGCGCCCTCGACGTCGCCGGCGCTCCCGCCCAGACCGCCAAGCTGTGCCAGTACGGCCAGACCGTCGTCATCCTCGGCGCCGGTGGCAAGAGCGGCATGCTCTGCTGCTACGAGGCCAAGAAGCGCGTCGGCGTGACCGGCAAGGTCATCGGCATCGCCAACAGCCCCAAGAGCACCCAGCGTATCAAGGACCTCGGCTTCTGCGACATCGTGGAGTCCGCCGCCGGCATGACCCCCGTGCAGGTCTATGAGCTCGTCGAGCGCCTCACCAACGGCAAGATGGCCGACGTCACCATCAACTGCGTCAACGTTCCCGACCAGGAGATGACCGCTGTGCTCTGCACCAAGGACGACGGTGTCGTCTACTTCTTCAGCATGGCCACCAGCTTCACCAAGGCCAGCCTCGGCGCCGAGGGTATCGGCAGCGACGTGAACATGATCATGGGCAACGGCTACACCAAGGGCCACGCCGAGTTCACCCTGCAGGAGCTCCGCGAGAGCCCCGAGCTGCGCAAGATCTTCGAAGAGCTCTACGCCTAAGAGTTATAGTTTCTATAGTTCCTATAGTCACTATAGCCACTATAGTTCCTATTACAACAAAACCTGCCGGCAGGGGAGACCCTCCGGCAGGTTCCAATAAAAGCACTTACGATTATGAGACTCAACGGAAACCGCTATGGCACCCACCGTGTCATCGAGCCCCTGGGCACCCTGCCGCAGCCGGCGCAGAAACTGGACAATACGATGGAGATCTACGACAACGAGCTGCTCATCGACGTCAGCACGCTGAACATCGACTCGGCCTCCTACACCCAGATTCGCCACGCCTGCAGCGACGACGCCGAGCAGATGAAGAAGATGATTCTCAGCATTGTCGACGAGCGGGGCAAGATGCAGAACCCCGTGACGGGCAGCGGCGGCATGCTCATCGGCACCGTCAGGGAAATCGGTCCCAAGTTCCGCAACAACACCAAGGTGAAGGTGGGCGACAAGATTGCCACGCTGGTGTCGCTGAGTCTGACGCCGTTGAAAATCAAGAGGATAAAACACCTCGACCCGCAGCACGACCAGGTGGACGTCGAGGCGCAGGCCATCCTCTTCGAGAGCGGCCTCTTCGCCGTGCTGCCCAACGACCTGCCGGAGCGCCTGGCGCTGGCGGCGCTGGACGTGGCCGGTGCCCCGGCGCAGGTGGACCGCCTGGTGACCGAGGGCGACATCGTGTGCCTCATCGGCGGCGGCGGCAAGAGCGGCATGCTCTGCTGCTACCAGGCCATGCAGAACGTGGGCCCCTACGGCAAGGTTATCGTGGTGGAATACAGCGAGAAGAACGCCCAGCGCATCAAGGACATGGGCCTCGCCACGGACGTCATCGTGGCCGATGCCACCAACGTCATGGACGTGTACAACAAGGTGATGGCCATCACCGGAGGCCGTGGTACCGACGTGACTATCAACAATGTAAATGTTCCGAATACCGAGATGACCTCCATCCTCATCACCAAGGGCCGCGGATGCGTCTATTTCTTCTCCATGGCCACCAGCTTCACACGCGCCGCCCTGGGCGCCGAAGGGGTGGGGAAGGACATCAACCTTATCGTCGGCAACGGCTACGCCCGCGGCCATGCCGAGCTGACACTCAACATCCTCCGCGAAAGCGAACCCATCCGCAACCTCTTCGAGGAGCTCTACGCCTGAGTTGGTCCGTCGGCAATGGAGCGCCGGCGTCCCGCCGGCAATGATGGATCGCCGGCGTCCCGCCGGCAATGATGGAGCGCCGGCGTCCCGCCGGCATTTATTTTATTCCTTTGCCCGCCAGGGCCTGTCGCTCTGCCGGCGTCCCGCCGGCAATGATGGAGCGCCGGCGTCCCGCCGGCAATTAATTTATTCCTTTGCACGCCAGGGCCTGTCACTTTGCCGGCGAGACGCCGGCGCTCCAATAACAATGTTGGGCCGCCGGCGTCCCATCAGATAAGCAGCCTTCCCTGGGTGCCGTACCATTCCCATTGCTCTATAGAGTTCACCAGATTGGCTTTTATGGGATTGTCGGCTATATAGTTGACAACGCGTTTGTAGTGGTCGTAATCGCGGATGTATCGGTCGAAGTACTCTCTTCCCCAGAAAGGACCTTGGCGGTGCAATATTTTGTTGGCTTGTTTGGCGGTGTATGACTTCAGCGTATGCATCATGGCGGACAAGGATATTCCCTCGGCCATCTGTATGAGCATGTGAACATGGTTGGGCATGATGCACCATTCGAGCAAGGCGAACTGCTTTCCGTCCAGATATTTCAAGGAGTCTTGCACCATACAGGCCACTTCGGGGTTGCGCAGGAAGCACTGTCCATAGCCGGCGTCCTCGTATTTGTCGACGATGCGCATCATTTCCCTCCTTTTTTGCTGTGTTTCATCATCTTGTTTCTCGCGGGCAGACAGCCATTCCGACATTTGCTTGCAGTAGGTCAGCACCTCTTGTGGGAGAGAATCGTAGAGGCGTATTGTCACAAACTGAAGTTTCTTTACTTCAAAATGCGGTAGATATCCTCTTGAATGATTGGCGGGTTCCATCTTATTGGAGCGCCGGCGTCCCGCCGGCATTGGGGTTTATTTTATTGTTTGCAAGGTCAGTTACTTTTGCCGGCGTCTCGCTGGCAATGATGGAGCGCCGGCGTCTCGCCGGCATCTAATTTGTTCCATTGTCCTCATAGCCTGTCATTTTTGCCGGCGGGACGCCGGCGCTCCATAAAGATCTTGTATAATCAGGCCGGCGAGGGTGAAGCCGAAGATGGCTGTGATGTGCGACATGGAGCCGTTGATTTGGGCTTTGGAGGTGCACCATTCGTGGTTCAGCAGGTCGGAGCGGCCGTCGCCCGACTGCGCCTTGGGACACATGCAGGCCTCGGTGCCGCAGGTGCGAGCCTGCCCCAGGTTGGGCAGCACCTCGGGTCCCCACACACATTGGAATTTCTTTCCCGGGAAGCGTTTCTGTTTGCGCATGCGACGCCTCAGGGTGGCCGCCAGCGGACAGCCGTCGACCTTCCAGAACTCGCTGACCTGCACCTTCGTGGGGTCCATCTTCAGGGCGGCACCCATGGAGGAGTAGAACTTGGGGCCTTGCTTGTCGGCGGTGGCAAGGATGATGAGGTCCATCTTGTCCTTGAGACTGTCGATGGCGTCGACGATGTAGTCGTACTGCTCCAGGCGGAAGCTCCCGGCGGTGTCGGCGGAGAAGATCTCCTGTATGGCGTCGATGTCGGCGTGGGGGTTGATGTCCAGCAGGCGCTCGCGGAGGGCGTCGACCTTCACGCGGCCCACGGTGCTGGTGGTGGCCATGGCCTGGCGGTTGACGTTGGTGATGCAGACGCGGTCGGAGTCGACAATGGTCAGATGGCGTATGCCGCTGCGTACCAGGCTCTCGGCGCACCAGGAGCCTACGCCGCCCACGCCGAAGACGATGACGCGGGCCTCGGCGATGCGCTCCATGGCGGCGTCGCCCACCAGCAGGGCGGTGCGGTTCAGAAGGGCTTTTTCCTGAGTTGTCATTGCTTGTTTTTTGCATCATTAACGCAAGGATGCTGATAATATTGTGGAAAAAAACATTTGGCCATGTCGGCCTAATTTTGTATCTTTGCATCGACTATAATGGTGCGCGGAAGCACTATTGTGTTGATTTATAGAAGAAATATAAATATATATCATGAAAGTAAACCGCAGAAAAGAGCTGTTCCCCAACGTCAGCGACGCTGAGTGGAACGATTGGAAATGGCAGGTGAAGAACCGCATCGAGACCTACGAAGAGCTGAGCAAGTATTTCACCTTCGCGCCCGAAGAGGCCGAGGGCATCAAGAAGGCCCTGGCCAAGTTCCGTATGGCCATCACGCCGTACTACCTGAGCCTCATCGACCCCAACGACCCCTTCGACCCCATCCGCCGTCAGGCCATCCCGCAGGGTGCCGAGTGCAACATCGCCCCCGCCGACCTCAACGACCCCCTGCATGAGGACGAGGATTCGCCCGCTCCCGGCTTGACCCACCGTTATCCGGACCGTGTGCTGTTCCTCATCACCGACATGTGCTCCATGTACTGCCGCCACTGCACCCGCCGCCGTTTCGCCGGCCAGAAGGACGACGAGAGCCCCAGCGAGCGCATCGAGAAGTGCCTGGCCTACATCGAGAAGACCCCGCAGGTGCGCGACGTGCTGCTCTCCGGTGGCGACGCCTTGATGGTCAGCGACAAGAAGCTCGAGTACATCATCCAGCGCCTCCGCGCCATCCCGCACGTGGAGATCGTCCGCATCGGCAGCCGCACCCCCGTGGTCTGCCCGCAGCGCATCACCCCCGAGCTGTGCGAGATGCTGAAGAAGTACCACCCCATCTGGCTCAACACCCACTTCAACCACCCCAACGAGTTCACCCCCGAGGCTGAGCAGGCCCTGGCCCGCCTGGCCAATGCCGGTATCCCCCTGGGCAACCAGACGGTGCTGCTGCGCGGCGTGAACGACTGCGTCCATGTGATGAAGAAACTGATGCACGAGCTGGTGCGCAACCGCGTGCGTCCGTACTATATCTACCAGTGCGACCTCTCCATGGGTTTGGAGCACTTCCGTACCCCCGTCAGCAAGGGTATCGAGATCATCGAGAACCTCCGCGGACATACCAGCGGCTACGCCGTGCCCACCTTCGTGGTCGACGCTCCCGGTGGCGGCGGCAAGACGCCCGTCATGCCCCAGTATGTCATCTCGCAGAGCCCCGACAAGGTCATCCTGCGCAACTTCGAGGGTGTCATCACCACCTACACCGAGCCGCGCGAGTACCACGAGGAGTGCCACTGCGAGGCCTGCGAGGCCAAGCGCCGTGTGGACGAGGGTGTCGCCTCGCTGCTCGAGACCGACCGCATGGCCCTCGAACCCAGCCACCTCATGCGTCACGAACGTAACGCAAAGCGCGAGCAGTAAAGGCGAACCTTTACTGCCGAGCCAAAGTTACGAAACCGAAGGTAACGTAACAAGAAAAAAAAAAACTCAAATTGAAAATTGAAAATTGAAAATTGAAAAGTTGAGGATACAAAGAAAGACATGGCGCATAATACTATGTGCCATGTTTCTCAATTTTCAATTTTCAATTTTCAATTCTCTTCACGCCCAAATAGCCGGCATGAACACCCTGACGCTGCTCGACCTGGGCAGCGGAGCCCGCGCGTCGGGTCTGGGATTCGACTACCTGGTGTTGCCCGACGGCGACATCAGCGTGGCGATAGACAATGCCTCGATGCTGGGCCTTTGGGATGACAACCAAAATCAGTACTTCATGGCTGGCCGACAGGCCTCGTTGAGCTATGTGTCGCTCTTCTCCGGCAGTTCGATGGGCACGTTGGCCTATACCACCGACTTCGGCGGTCGTATCTCTCCGATGCTCTTCGCTTTCCGCTTCAACAACTATGGCTCGTTTGAGGGCTACGACGAGGAGGAACTCAGCACTGGAGACTTCCATGCCGCCGACTATGCGCTCAGTGCGGGTTGGAGCATCCCGGTGGCCCGGGGCCTCTCCGACAACGACCAGTTGCACTTCGGCGTGATGGCCACTTCCGTGTTGTCGCAATACGACCAGTATCGTGCCTTTGCACTCTCTTTCGACCTCATGCTGAGCTATTTCCGCCCGTCGAAAGGCTTTGCCGCCACCTTGGCAGCACGCAATATCGGGGCGCAGCTCTTCACCTTCGACGGCACGGGCGAAAGTCTTCCGTTCGAGCTCTCGGCCGAGGTGTCCTACAAGCTCACCAAAGCGCCTTTCCGCTTCTTCTTCGCCGCCAACGAGCTGCAGCGGTGGAACCTCCGCTACGAGGACCCGCTGAGTCCCACCACCGAGACCGACCCCTTCACGGGCGAGGTGACCAAGGAGGGATGGCTCGAAGGGTTTGCCGACAACCTGCTGCGCCACGCGCAGGTGGGTGTTGAAATCAACATCGGCAAGGCAATCTTCGCCCGTGTGGGCTACAGCTACCGCCAAAGTGCCGAGATGCGCGGCCTCGAAGGCCTCAATATGAGCGGCTTCTCCTTCGGCATCGGCATCCATACCAAGCGTTTCGACTTCGCCTATGCTCGCCGCAACTACCACCTCTCGCAGGCTCCGGATTTCTTCACGCTCAGCTACCGTTTCTGAGATGGTTTAAATTGATTTTTTTGTTCTTCTTGTCATTCTTGTCGTTAAAATAATGAAACTTCAGTTCGTCGTCTCCAACCAGACCAACCCCTATTGGAATATCGCCGTAGAGAACTACCTCGTTGAACATGCCGAGGGCATCGTGCTTTACCTCTGGCGCAACCGCCGTACCGTGGTTATCGGACAGAACCAGAACCCCTTCGGCGAGTGCAATGTGGAAGCCCTGGAAGCCGACGGCGGCTACCTGATGCGCCGCAAGACCGGAGGCGGAGCCGTCTACCACGACGACGGGAATCTCAATTTCTCCTTTGTCGTCCCCAAGGCCCTCTACGACCAGCAGCGCCAGTTCAGGGTCATCCAGCGGGCGGTGGAGAGTTTCGGCCTGCACACCGAACTCAGCGGTCGCAACGATATCCTCGTGGAATGCCCGAATGAGTCATCCACTGACGCAATCACGCAATCGCGCATTCACGCATTCCGAAAGTTTTCCGGCAACGCCTTCAGCAAAGGACGTTTCAACGACCTCCATCACGGCACCATCCTCATCAAAGGCAATATGGAGGACCTGGCGCGCTACCTCAAGCCCAAGCCTGCCAAGCTGCAGAAGCATGGCGTCAGTTCCGTACAGAGCCGCGTGGTGAACCTCTCCGAACTCAACCCTGCTATCACCGCCGAGAGTCTCGGCCCTCGCCTGAAAGATGCTTTTGTTGAGGAGTATAAAGGAGCTGATAGTCAATTCTCAATTCTCAATTTTGACGACCTCATAGGTCGGCCGGAAGTCCGTGCGCTCTACGAGGAGTTCGCCTCCGATGAGTGGCGTTTCGGTCGCTGGCGCTCCTTCACCGCCCAGCACAGCGCCCAGTTCGATTGGGGTGGAGTGGAACTGCAGCTTACCGTCGACCAGGAGCATGGCGTCGTCACCGATGTCCAGATCTCCTCCGACGCCCTCGACCTCGCCGCCCTCGACGAAGCCCGCCGTTTGCTTATCGGCGCCTCCACGGCGGTCGCCCCGCAATCGGACAGCCCCATTGTCCGCGACATCCTGCTGATGGCATACGGTCAGAACAACTAACATCTACAAGAACCACAAAATCTCGCGATGCCGTAGGCGAGCAGGAGAATTAGTAATCTATAGAGTTGGCAATAACTGCCGCAGGCAGAATAATCTACAAGATCCACAAGATCTCGCGATGCCGCAGGCGAGCAGGAGAATTATTGGTCTATAGAGTTGACAATAACTGCCGCAGGCAGAATAATCTACAAGATTCACAAGATTTCGCGATGCCGCAGGCGAGCAGGAGAATTATTGATCTATAGAGCCTTCCAAAACTCACTTCTCCCGCACCCGCTTGCCGCTGATGTGCTCTATCTGCATGTCGAGTACAAGGGCGTTGGGGGCGTTCTTGGACATGTCGCCTTCGAGGTCGTAGCCTTCGGGGAAGTATTTGGCTCCCAGCCGACGCAGCAATACGTCGGTGCGTGCGGGGTCCTCTACGACGTGTATGCGTCCGAAGCATACCACACTCTGGAAGTGGTACCACCAGCTGTCGGGTTCTTTCTCCCCGTCGCTGAGGACGCAGAACGACACTCTGTCGTAGGCCCTTATGGCGTCGAGTTTGTGGCCTTGCTTGGCGCAATGGAAGTACAGGTGGCCGTCGGCATAGAGGAAGTCCAGCGGCACGGTGTAGGGGTATCCGCCATCGCCCAGCACGGCGAGGATGCCGCGGGGCGCTCGTTCGAGGAGGGCTATGCACTCTTCGTCGGACATCTGCTGTTTGATGCGCCGCAGGGGTCGGAATGTTGTGTTGCTGGCGGCCTGTCGGCCGGATGCCAACAGGGTAGCTGTCAGCTCTTTGGCATGTTCCAGGAGGTTCCAGATGGCATCCTCGCTGAGTACGCCGCGCTTGAGGTCTTGTGGCAGACGCCCGGCCTCGTCGTCGGCGCGGTCGGCATGCCATTCGGGGCTGCCGAGGTAGGTGTTGAGGGCCGCGAGGTCGTTCCTCGCAGCCTCATATTGGTCGAGGGCAGCCTCGAGTGCGTCGACTGCCGCCGCCGCCCGCCCGAGCCGTTGCTCCATTTCGTTGATTCTGTGGGTGTCCATTTTTTTGGTGGATGGTAAAATAGTGGATTAGTTTTATGTCGTTGGGTAGTGTCACATGTGATTCTATTACACACTCACGCATTCATTATTTTTTAGTTATTTCCCAGTGTCCGCTGTAACCGCTGCCAACATAGCGGACATGTGGCAGTTTGGCAATGTGGCGTTTGATTGTCATCGAAGTTACTCCTTTCTGCCTCGCCATTTCTTCTGTTGTTATCTTGGGATTTTGACGTATTTTTCTTCTATCCAAGCATCAAGATTATCATCTTGAGGGACACCTTGGGTAACACCTTGAGGGACACCTTGAGTAACATCTTGGGTGCCATCGACACCGTCTCGCGCTATCCCTTCTTCCGGGATCCTGGCATATCATTGGCAAAAGCGCATATCGCTTCCTGAAACTTATCCATATTGCCTGTTGAAGTTGTCAGTTCAACGCGATAACTCTCGTTAGAATGGATTATCTCATATAATTCATCGTGTGTCATATCTCAATAATTGTTTCCGGGTGCAAAGATACGGGGTTTATTTCAAATGTCAAAAATACAGACTAACGCATTCCGCCATCACATATACCACTATATCAACACTATCCACTCTCCCCCGAAGTCACTTCCCCTATGAGCGACAACTCCCATAGCTGTCAGTTTCTGTAAATCCCTTTCTATTGTGCGTGGACTCACCGACAGACTCACCGACATGGTCTTGGCTGACGCTGACGGAGACTTACGTAAAAAATCCACTATAAGATTCTGTCTATTTGATAGTTTTGATAATACTGTCTCTCCGACAATCTCTCCGACATTATGCATTCTTTCTTTGCCACCTGTGTCAACCATCAGCTTCAATGTCATTGTGGTTTCGTCAGGCTGAGTTCTCTCGGTCAGCTCTGGGGTGGGCCACTGATTATCATTCCAGCCTTTCTTGATGATGTCAGCGCCACTCCCAGCTTTTTCACCATTGCCCAAAAACATAAATAACTTTTGCAATGTCGGATTTCTACAGATGCTGTGACTGCCAGCATAGAAGTCTGCCAAAGAAATTAGCATACAGCCGGGGTTCCTCATAGTGATACTCTCACGCCGCCCTACTACTAGTATGCTCCCCTGCTGTGCATAGTTACAGTGGATTAGGCAGTTCGCCAAGCTTTCTCTTAACGCAATATGGGCTGTCGATTCCTCCTGCCTGTCAATGCCCTTCAGCATAAATGGTGTGGGCAGCAACTGCGACAGTTTGCCATACGTCCTGTAGAAGAACTGGAACAGGTTGGCCTCCCATGTGCCATCAGGATACAGACGGTCCGTCCATCGCATCATGGGATCATCAGATAACTTCTCTTGGTAGTCAACGAAGAATTGAGGAGCGCAGCATTGTTCGGTGATACTTTCCGTTTTTCCCAGCATCAGTATTCCAGCACGGGTGAAACCTTCACTGCCATCGTCTCTGTTCACGCGATAGGCTCCGATTTTTGACAGAAAAGCCATATCGTCCAGCTCGTTCCACGGATGATTCTCGTGACGCAGCATGAAACGTTGGCGATAGGCCCGCAGCGTAACTGCGTCAATGTCATCAATCGTATAATTTGAAAGAATCTTGCTGTCAAACGATTGTCGCTGGCTTTCCGCGTCGGCTATCATAAGTCTGACCTCAGAGTCCGTACAGCGATAGTCTCCTTCATGGTTGCGGCGATAGGTGTTTCCAAAAGGATTTCCGTTCAGATATACCGGTTTCAGTTCGTATGCGGCCTTCGGTACACGAAATACCATAATCTTACTTCCTTCAAATACATCAATGTTCAGGTCATGATCGGCCAGCATAGTTGCACTCACTTTGTTTTTATTGTGGGCGTTATCCCAGAACATCTTCTTGTATTTAGCAATTTGGTTGTCATCGAGATTGTCTGGGGTAAGATTTCCATCCTTCTCCTTGATGCCAAACACGATGATGCCGCCATGCGTATTTGCAAAAGCTGATAATGTCTCCCAAAAACTCTCCGGGAAGCCACCCTTTGCAGACTTGTACTCTAATTCAGTACATTCATCCCGTCCTATAAGTTTTCTTATGTCTTCTTTTGTCATTATATCTTGTATTTATTTTTCCGGGTGCAAAGATACGGGTTTTATTTCAAATGTCAAAATTACAGACTAATGCATTCATACATTGAATGTAAATTTAATAACGTAAAACAGACTTATTTATTGCCTTGATGTTTTACAAAACGGTGTGGGAACGAGGAGGAGGAACTCGGATATTACAGAGGGTGATATCAGATATTATTCGTATCTTTGCAACGGGATATAAAATATCATGCAATGAATGCAAATACGGAATATGAATTGTTTACGCGGGAGGTGTATCGGCAACTGTCAGCCTATTATCAGACTGGTTTCACTAAGGTTCAACACAACATTAAACTGAAAGGACGCTCGGGTTGTGAACATCAGATTGATGTTTACTGGGAATACAAGAAAGATGGGATTGAGCATCGTGTGGCTATTGAGTGTAAGAATTACAACAAAGCGGTGCCGAAAGAGAAGGTGTCTGCATTCCATGGAATACTTTTCGATTTGGATGATGTCAAGGGTATCATGGTTTCAAAGAAAGGGTTTCAGAAGGGTGCCAAGCAATATGCTGAGCACTATGGCATCTCGCTCAAGGAGCTGCGTTCACCAAACGAAGGAGAAACAATTATTGGCGAAATGGTCCTACATGTTCATGTCGAGAAAACAAACATGCTTTTCCGGGTTGATGAACAATGGGCAGAAGAGCACGGCATAAACATATCTGAATATAAACGCCGGGTGGACATGACGAGCAATGAGGACAACCGCCAATGGGGCACGGCAACACATATTCCATTGCCGATTGATGATGATGTTATCCGAACTGCTAAGGGCGATTACATCATTTCTTTAGAATCCATAAGGCACACCACAAAAGATTATCCGCATGTTTTACCGTTTCAAGATGGCTACATAAACACAAAACCTTGGGGCAAAATAAAAATTCTTGAAGTGAAGTTCGACCATAATGCAGAGGACATCCAACGGAACATTACCATTGATGCCGAAGGCTTTGTAAAAGCCATTCTTAAAGATGCTTTAGGCGAAAATCCAGGTGTTAAGAAAATGCGTCAATTGCCTTAAGTATGTAGTTTGAAAGTGTTACAAATTGTAACGCTTTCGTGTCTTCTTTTCTTCAAACAATTGTATTGCTTGCCTTTTAGTCATATTTATATAATATCTTTATTCGTTTTCATTATTGCACCACACATCTCTAGACAGGGCGTGTTTAAGGTGCAAAGATATGGGTTTTATTTTTGTTACACGTTGGCTCCACATGGTCGCCGACCTCGGTTTAAGCAATCAATTGTTCAAGATTTACACATTAACACATTTATTATACTTGTTCCTCATTTCTTACATATTCTGGTGGCGGGGTGGGGGAATTTCTAATAGTATCTAAAAACCGAAAATGTGTCACCTGATATTCCCTTACTATTGGTGTGGGACAGGTGCCTGTCACCATGTCCTTTGTTTTTGTCCTTTCTTGCCCCTTGTCTCTCAGTTTTTATTTCCATTAGCGAAGATGTATTAAAATGATGGTGCAAAGATACAACAAAATCTTGGAATAATAAAGAATAATTTATAAAAATAACGAAGATTTTGTAAAAAAAGAATATTCCGAAATAAAACGCAGTTTGTATCATCAATTTTAAACAATGAAATTATGGTTTACGGTTACATTAGAGTAAGCAGTGACAAGCAGACGGTGGAGAACCAACGCTTCGAGATTAACAAGTTCTGCGAGAAGCAGAACTTAGTCATTAACGACTGGATAGAGGAGACTATCAGCGGCACGAAGAACTACACCAAGCGGCAGCTGGGTAATCTTCTGAAAAAAATCCACAAGGATGACATCATCATCTGTAGTGAGTTGTCACGTCTGGGCAGAAATCTCTTCATGATTATGGAGATACTGAATATCTGTATGACCAAAGAATGCCGTGTCTGGACTATCAAGGACAACTACCGCCTTGGTGATGATATTCAGAGCAAAGTCCTAGCCTTTGCTTTCGGGCTTTCTGCTGAAATAGAGCGCAACCTCATCAGCCAGCGCACCAAAGAGGCTTTGGCGAGGAAGAAGGCAGAAGGAGTTGTTCTTGGTCGTCCTAAAGGAAAGAAAAGCAGCCCTGATAAATACAAGTTGTCAGGCAAGGAAGTCCTCATCAAGGAACTTCTGAGGAACGGCACTTCCAAGCGGAAGATAGCGAAAATATGTAGGTGTGACAGGAATACGCTTGATAGGTTTATAGCCTTGAAAGGATTGGCAGAGAACTAATGAGCGATTTCGTTCAGCAGCAGAACAGCATCTGCGATTTTAATTCTTCTGACAGTTGGGTTATCTTGTCGCCCATCGAACAGAGCATTAAGCGTAAGATTGAAGCCGTTGGAACACCGTTGAATGATTGGGACATACAGATTAACTATGGTATAAAGACTGGCTTCAATGATGCCTTTATTATATCAACCGAAAAGCGCAATGAAATACTTGCTAACTGCAAAACTGAAGATGAACGTCAAAGAACGGCCGAGTTAATTCGACCTATTTTGCGCGGCAGGGATATAAAAAGGTACGGTTATGTGGACAATGGATTGTACCTTATTAATACCCACAATGGTGTTCGTGGACGCATACCTCGAATCAAAATTGAAGATTATCCAGCTATAAAGGCTCATTTAGACCAGTATTGGGATAGAATTGCTACAAGAGCTGATAAAGGAGACACTCCATACAACCTTCGTAACTGCGCTTATTTGGAGGATTTTAATAAGCCAAAAGTTGTATATATGGAGATTCAAACAGATAACCCAGAAGAAGGCTACCCATTCCCATGTTATTCATATGACGATAAAAGATGTGTTGTTCTAAACACAGCATACATAATGAGCAGCGAAACTTTAGATCCAAGATATGTACTCGGCATCCTTAATTCAAGGGTAGGTAAGTTTTTGGTAAAACTATACGTTACCCAATTGCAAGAAAGACAATTCAGAATGTTGTCTCAATATGTTATGAAGTTCCCTATAGCACGTCCAACAAGAGAACAAAAAAAGGAAATGACACGTCTTGTACAAGATGTATTAGTAAACAAATCCATTGCATCAGAAAACCGAATTGATGAATTGGCGTTCCAAATATACAAATTGTCAGAACAAGAGATCAAACTGCTTACTAGCAGGTAGTTATATGAACAACAACCAGCAAATCTCTTATGTTAATGGTGGATAGAAATTCTCGACATAATCAATTTCCATATTGGTAAGACCTACGGATTTATAAATTTCCGTATTTACTTCTTTTGCGAAGTCAGTCTTTGTCAATATCCCTTTTATATACTGTTCAACAAAGTTGTCGAATGTAATTCGCTGCTTGTCTGTAATGTTAGGTAATAAAAGCTGTTGTATTGTGTATTTCTTCCATCTGACAGTGCCAACACCCGTTGTAGTGCCAACTTTAGAAAAGAACCATTCAGATAAAGGGGAATTTAATACACAAAAAAGATAAGGCAGATGATTACCTACCATCAAAAACGTCGTTGCTTCGGGAATATATTTTCCTCCATGTTCATATGCAAATTTACTTCTGTCAGAAATTTCACCCCAGACAATTTTTGGCTTATTAAAATCCTCCAATTAAATACATCCCGCACCATTGCAGAATCATGTTGCAACGGTGCGGGATGTGGTTTTTGTGAAGTTGCGCAGCGAACGGTTATCTTTGCGATATTATTGTTTTCAACATGCTGTCATCGCGAAGATTGTTCCATAGCATGATTATTACAACCTCTGTTTCGTGTACAGCGTAGATTATGCGTGTGTGCTTTGAGTGCAGGATGCGGACTGGCTTGCCGTGGTAGTGAAGCTCGGTATCCAAGGTGCCAAGTTCTGGCATGGATTCAAGAGGATCGATTCTTGCGAAAATATCTTCCTGTACTCGTTCGGCAGAGCGAGAGCCATGTTCAGTTAGGACATAATCCCTGATTTCTTGCAATTCGTCCCATGCTTCGTTCAGCCAACTGATAGTCTTCATGCAAACCGTGCTCTCATTTGACGTTTTACCTCATCATAACTTATTGTCTTGGCAGTGCCTGCATCAAGACGGTCAAGTCTGTCGGTAATAAGTCGCCGGGCTTCCTCGTAGGAGTAACTGCATGGCTGAACTTTGGCATCCTTTTTGATTTCCTCGGTCACCACGTCCGCCAAACGCTGAAACCACTTCTGGAGGGCTTCGGTGGTGGAAAGCGAAGGGTCGTATTCACGGAATGCAGCCTGGTCAACATTTATGGTCAGTGTGCACATAATCTATGTGGTTTTGTTGCATTAACGCAATAAGTCGTGTTTTATTGTGTGCCATTTACGCTTTCAGCAGGAAGCCCAGGTCGTCCTTCAGGCCGTACTCCTTGGTGTTCTCCATCTTGGTCTTGAAGACTTTCATCTTGTTGGGCTTGCCGATGAGGCTCAGTTTGCCGCCCTCGAGCAGCAGGGCCGTGGCCTCGCGGATGGCGGCAACGGTGGCCTTGGGGTTCACCATGATGTACTCCTTCAGGCGGTCGTCGCGGGTCTCGCCGCCGTGCTTCGGGTCGAAGAAGTCGGTGTAGTGGGGGTTGATCTGGAACGGCACCAGACCCATGCAGTCGAACGAGGCGGGCATCACGATGGGCATGTCGTTGGTGGTGCATAGGGTGGGGCCTGCCACATTGCTGCCGGCGCTCCAGCCCATATAGGGCATACCGTCGAAGGAGCGCTGGCGGATGGCCTGCATCAGGCCCGTGCGCTGCAGCTCGCGCACCAGGTGGAAGGTGTTGCCGCCGCCCACGGCCACACAGTCGGTGTCGTACACCGCGTTGACGGGCAGCGCCTTGTGGTGCACCGAGGTCAGCTTGACGCCGAACTCTTTGTACACCGCGGCCACCTTGGCCTCGTAGGCGTCGTAGCTCTTGGTCAGTCCGTTGGGGGCCAGGCTCACGCCGGCATAGGGCACGAAGAGCACTTTCTTCACATTGTGCCGACGGCAGAAGTCGGCAATCATATCCTTGCACCAGCCGAGGTAGGCCTCGCCGCGCATGGTGCTGTTGCTGATAAGCAGAAGGTTTCTTTTATCCATATAATTACAATTTTCAAATTTTATGCATCGATATTGGCATAGGTGGCGTTGGCCTCGATGAAGGCGCGGCGGGGCGGCACATCGTCGCCCATCAGGAGCGAGAAAATGCGGTCCGCCGAAGCGGCGTTCTCGATGGTCACCTGGCGTAGCTGGCGGCCTTCGGGGTCCATGGTGGTGTCGCGCAGCTGGTCGCTGTTCATTTCGCCCAGACCTTTGTAGCGCTGCACGTGGATGCCCTTGTCGCCGAACTCCAGAAGGGCGCGCTCGCGGTCGTCCTCGGTCCAGCAGTAGACCTGCTTGTTGCCTTTCTTGACGAGGTAGAGTGGGGGAGTGGCCAGGTAGACGTAGCCGTTCTCGATCAGCTCCGGCATGTAGCGGAAGAAGAAGGTCAGCATCAGCGTGTCGATGTGGGCGCCGTCGACATCGGCATCGGTCATGATGATGACCTTGTGGTAGCGCAGCTTGCTGAGGTTGAGGGCCTGCGGGTCCTCGGGGGTGCCCACGGTGACGCCCAGGGCGGTATAGATGTCGCGGATGGCCTCGCTCTCGAAGGCGCGGTGGCGCATCACCTTTTCGACGTTCAGAATCTTGCCGCGCAGCGGCAGGATGGCCTGGAAGCGGCGGTCGCGGCCCTGCTTGGCGCTGCCGCCTGCCGAGTCACCCTCGACGAAGAAGATCTCGCACTCCGCGGGGTCGTTGCTCTGGCAGTCGGCCAGTTTGCCCGGCATGCCGGCGCTACTGAAGACGTTGCTGCGCTGCACCATCTCGCGGGCCTTGCGGGCGGCCTGGCGCGCACGGGCGGCAAGGATGACCTTGTCCACGATGGTGTGCGCCTCGTTGGGATGCTCCTCGAGGTAGTTCTCCAGCATCTCGCTCACGGCCTCGTCCACGGCGCCGCGCACCTCGGTGTTGCCCAGCTTGGTCTTGGTCTGGCCTTCGAACTGGGGCTCCTGCACCTTGACGCTGATGATGGCCGTGAGGCCCTCGCGGAAGTCGTCGCCGGTGATCTCCACCTTGGCCTTCTGCAACAGGCCGCTGCGGTCGGCGTAGGCCTTCAGCGTGCGGGTGAGGCCGCTGCGGAAACCCGCCAGGTGGGTGCCGCCCTCGTGGGTGTTGATGTTGTTGACGTAGGAGTGCAGGTTCTCGCTGTAGCCGGTGTTGTACTGCATGGCGATCTCGATGGGGATGCCTTTGCGCTCGCCCTCGATGTAGATGGCCTCGGGCATCAGCTTCTCGCGGTTCTCGTCGAGGTAGTCGATGAAGTCGCGCAGGCCGCGCTCGCTGAAGAAATGGTCCTCGCGCACAGGCTTCTCCAGCGTGGCGGCGTCCTGGATGGTGGCATCCTGCGGCAGGCGCCAGTCGCAGATGTTGATTTCGATACCCTTGTTGAGGTAGGCCAGCTCGCGCATGCGGTCCAGCAGGGTGTCGTATTTGTATTCGGTGACGGTGAAGATGGTGTCGTCGGGGTGGAAGGTCACCTTGGTGCCGCGCTTTTCGGTGGTGCCGATTTCCTTCACGGCGTAGAGGGGCTTGCCTTTGGAGTATTCCTGCTGGTACACCTTGCCGTCGCGGAAGACGTTGACAGTCATGTGGTCCGAGAGGGCATTGACGCAGCTCACGCCCACGCCGTGCAGACCGCCGGAGACCTTGTAGGAGTTCTTGTTGAACTTGCCGCCGGCATGCAGCACCGTCATCACAACCTCCAGGGCCGAGCGGTGCTCCTTCTCGTGCATGTCCACGGGAATGCCGCGGCCGTTGTCCTCCACGGTGATCGAGTTGTCGGGGTTGATTTGCACGTCGATGCGGGTGCAGTAGCCCGCCAGTGCCTCGTCTATCGAGTTGTCCACCACCTCATAGACCAGGTGGTGCAGGCCGCGCTCGTTCACATCGCCGATGTACATGGCGGGTCTGACACGCACCGCCTCAAGTCCTTCGAGCACTGTAATGTTGCTCGCACTGTAGTCAGTTCTTTGATTTTCGCTCATATATAGTATGTTCTTATTTTCTGATTTTAAAATGCAAAAATACGAATTTTTTTTGACATGGGGAAAAAAATCCGCACCACTTATCAACAACAAATAAACCATCCTCCCGCCACCCCATAGGCCCCCGCGAGGGCCCCAATTCGCCCCCTCTTCGGCCGTTCTTATATCGTTCTTATATAGTTCTTATATAGTTCTTATATAGTTCCTATATACAGTATATAAGAACTATATAAG
>CALGCG010000140.1 GCA_937884485.1 uncultured Bacteroidales bacterium | reverse complement strand
TTTCCATGCTCTGTGCCCTTCTTCCTCTCAACCGGGTTGATTTTTTTGGTAGTAGTATGTGTTAATCATACATGCATTATGCATTTTAAAA
Organism: uncultured Bacteroidales bacterium; assembly: GCA_937884485.1. GTDB lineage: Bacteria > Bacteroidota > Bacteroidia > Bacteroidales > P3 > Colimorpha. The sequence goes on along the minus strand of CALGCG010000140.1, from coordinate 13,195 downwards.
AGTGCCGGATTCGTTTTTTAATCTCTCTGATTCGTGGTCATCTTTTTCATAATAAAAAACAGAGTGAGGTGTACATTACAATCTCACTCTGTTATATCTTTACTTTCTTCTGCCGACTTGCCAATGAATTATTACAAGCCTCTCATCTATTTCTCCAAATCTACGGTTTTGATTAATTCCCGAATCTGTTCCACCGTTAACCATTCCGTATTATTGTCGGAACTGTAAGAGAAACCTTCCGGCACCTTCTTACCGGTGGGTACCGCTTTACGGCTCTCGCTCCACACCATTTGCGGATAAATAATAAAGTGCTTATCATATTCATAGGTGGTGGAAGAATCCTCTACCGTCACCATAATTTCATGTAACTTTTCACCGGGATAAATACCGATTTCCCGGGTCTTGCATCCGGGAAGCATTGCTTCTGCCAAGTCAGCAATCTTGAAAGAAGGAATCTTACTGATAAAGGTTTCTCCTCCGGTTGCTTCTTCCAAAGCTTTAATTACAAGTTCAACACCCTGTGTTAAGCTAATCCAGAAACGGGTCATACGGTAATCTGTAATCGGGAGTGCCTTACCACCATTTGCAACAATATTTCTAATTACATTTCTTCCATTTGTTGGTTGGTAAATAAGTCCCATGTCGTTTTTGACATTATTCGCAGCAAATATTCCACTATATTTTTTCTTGCCACATTTTAGTATAAGAACTTTTTCTTCGAATGAGCATTTTTTTATTTTACCATCCATATTGATTAAACGATGGGCGAGTCCTCTATACGAGAAATATCTTTCAATATGTTTTTCGAATGACGTCAACCAGGCATAATACCGATTGTTCGATTGCCTTATTTCCTCTTTTCTTTGGTTTATACTATCTCTTACAAAACGCTCTCTTTGGGCAATACTGTCACTAACAAAACGTTCTCTCCTCTCGATACTATCCTTTACAAAAAGCTCTCTCTTCTTAATGCTATCTCTCACAAAACGCTCCCGTTTGGCGATGCTGTCTTTTACAAATGCCTCTCGTTCTTCGGCTTTCAAATACTCGCTAGGATTCATACAATGTGAAAGCAGCTCAATGGGAACGTTTCCAGTGAATCCCAATTCTGAAAAGCATACAATAAGAGGTTTTTCGCCAGGAATGCTGTCAAAATGAAACTTTGCTGGGTATTCTTCATCCGGTGCCTCTGGCATATAGTAATTAATCTGAAACTCTTTTGGTATTATTTGATTGTTTACAATACGCAATGAAGATACTGCAGGGCGTCTAGTCCTTCCATCACGTGCATACACGATAGGTACAGATGCTTTGCCTATAATAGTTTGGGGATTATCTCTACCACCATAAGCAAACTCCATTCTGTATACTTCTTCATCTGCGTCATACTTCAAATTGTAATCCACTGCCTCGGTCGATAATGCCACGCTCCACTTTCCACAAGTGTATAGTAAACATATGCTATCGAAAATATGAGGGCCCAATATTCTCATACGCTCCATCAATTCATCGGTTTTTTCAAACTCGCCTTTAACAGCCCATTTCTCAAAATCCTTCTTTACAGAATATAGCAGCAGCGCTTTGGTTCCCCGTTCCGGAAGCGTTTCTTCTGTTTTCTTTTTCCTTTCGTTCTCACGTTGTTCATCGGCTTTCGTCTTTGTTTTGTCAATCACACGGCGCTGTTCTATCCAAGTCTTATAAATCTCCTTAACCTTGTAACTTTGATAATCAGCATTACTGTTATAGACAGCGGAAACACCAACACTCTGAATTAATCCCTCAAAGAAATCCATCTCCTCATATTTGTTTGTAAAATCTGTTTTCTTTACTGACATACCCAATGTTATGGCGAGTTCTGGAACTTCCATTACTATTTCGGTGGCCGTTTGTGCAGCCAAATCATAGCGTTTCTGCTCATATTGCGACAGGTTTTGTGCAATAGATTCTCCAACAATCAGAGTTAGGGCTAAAAAGAATATTGCCTTTTTCATTTTGAACATAGTTTAATTATACAACCATCCCGCCCCGCCGCAACATTGCGGCAGGTACAGACAAATGAATTAAAAACAAAGAGGAAAGCCTCCCGACGATTACTTGTGCAATTCGTGGGGGGGGGTAAAAATCAGCGAGTTACAAACATTGGCATTCATCGGGCTATCATCTTGGACGGACAGATACGGCCGACAATGGCATTGTCGTCTTCCACATGTAATATGTATGTCGATGAATGATTCCATATCCAGAATGATTTCACGGTGCAAAAATACACAAAATAATTCACATACAGAAATCTTTTTCGCCCATGTCGGAAAAAGTTCGTACTTTTGCAGCGTTTAAAACGAATAGAAACATGCTACAGATTGGAACCAAGGCGCCGATGTTTGAGGGCGTGGACGAGAACGGGAATACCGTCAAACTGACTGATTATGCCGGCAAGAAGCTGGTGCTCTACTTCTACCCCAAGGACAGCACGCCGGGCTGCACCAGCGAGGCCTGCGACCTGCGCGACAACTACCACCGCTTCCTGGCCCAGGGCTACGAGGTACTCGGCGTCAGCCGCGACAGCGCCGCCAGCCACCAGAAGTTCATCGCAAAGTACGAGCTGCCCTTCCACCTCATCTCCGACCCCGAACACAAGATACTGGAGGCCTACGAAGCCTGGGGCGAGAAGAAGAACTACGGCAAGGTAACGATGGGCACGCTGCGCACTACCTACGTCATCGACGAGCAGGGCACCATCGTCGACGCCATCGGCAAGGTAAACACCAAAGAACACTCGAAGCAGATATTGAAATGACAATGGTGTGTTAATTTTTGTTATAGCAAAGTGGGGATTGAAAAAAAAGGTGTATCTTTGCAGCGTTGAAATTTGGCGCAACATAGACTAAAGACAACATGATGAAACATGCCATAACCCTTGCTGTGGCGGCATTTTTTGCCATTACAGCCACTCCGCTGGCGGCTCAGAACGATTCAAAACTGGGCTCATTTTTCCGCCAAGTGGGCGAACGGGCCACGGGAATGAACCTCAGCGACGAACTGATCATCAGCATGCCTCCTGAACTGGCCCGCTGTGTGGACATAAACGAAGTGTGTGCCACTGCCGACACTGCAACAGGCGATGTGACAGTGACTCTCTCCGTCGAAGCCACCAGAAGCCACAGAGGCTGCCGACTGAAACTTGGATGCGAGCCCAGCGACCATGCCACCGACACCAAGGGCAAGCGCTACGCTCTCACCTTGCCCGAAAGCCAGGAAGAAAAAGAACAGTCCCTGGACCATGCCGCACCCGTCATTTTCCAATTCACAGTAAAGGGGCTTCCCAAGGAGACAAAGATGATTGAGATGCTCTCGCTCGCATTCCGCCTTTCCTCCAAACGCGACACGATGTGTTCGACCGACAAAGGAATGTATCCCATTACAGTGAGGAATGTAAAAATTGAAAACTGACACTTTAATCTTTATAGAGCACACAAGCACCAAAAAAAAATACAAACATAAATAAAAAAATGAAGAAAACCTTATTAAGCATTGCTACAATGGCAGTTATTGCTACTGGATGCCAGCAGAAAAGCCAGCTGACTTCGGGCATCGATCCCGAGAATTTCGACACCACAGCCCGTCTTGAGGACGACTTCTACCAGTACGCCTGCGGCGGCTGGATGGCCAAGAACCCCTTGGACGCCGAGCACTCGCGCTACGGCGCCTTCGACGTGCTGAGCGAGAACGCCCTGAAGAACATCAACGGCATCATCGACTCCGTGAAGGTGGCCAAGAACGCTGCCGGCAGCCTCGAGGACAAGATTGCCACTATGTACAACCTCGGCATGGACAGCGCCAAGCTGCAGGCCGACGGTGTGGCACCGCTGACCCCCTACCTTGAGGAAATCAACAACGTGAAGACCAGCGAGGACGTCTGGGCCGAGATGCTCCGCATGCACAAGCGTGGCAACACCGTCCTCTTCGGCGTCTTCGGCGAGGCCGACAAAGACGATGCCAAGATGTGCATCGCCTGGGCCTACCAGGGTGGCCTCGGTCTGGGTGACCGCGACCGCTACGTGAAGGACGAGGGCAAGAACAAGCAGTTCCGCGAGGGCTATGTGAAGCTCATGGAGCAGCTCTTCGCCATGTCCGGCTATGACAAACTCAGCGGCAAGAGCGCCGACAAGCTGGCCGCCACGGTGATGGCCTTCGAGACCCGCCTGGCCAAAGCCATGAACACCCAGCTCGAGAACCGCAATCCCCAGGGCACCTTCAACCGCTACACCGTTGAAGAGGCCGCCACCTTCACCCCCAACATCGACTGGAAGGGCTACTTCGCCGAGATGAACATCCTCGACGGCATGAAGAGCTTCAACATCGCCCAGCCCAAGTACTTCACCGAGATCAACAAGGTGATGAAAGACACCGACCCCGAGACCTTCAAGGCCTACTTTGCCTGGCACGAGATCCTCGGCGCCACGCCCTACCTGAGCGACGACTTCGTCCAGGCCCGCTTCGACTTCTACGGCAAGCAGATCAGCGGCGTCGAGCAGAACCGTCCCCGCTGGAAACGCGTCACCGGCACCGTTGAAGGCGCCATGGGCGAGGCCCTGGGCAAACTCTATGTCGACAAATACTTCCCCGCCGAAGCCAAGACCCGCATGGAGACCCTCGTGCAGAACCTCATCACCGCCCTCGGCCAGCGCATCGACATGGCCACCTGGATGACCGACAGCACCAAGGCCAACGCCCACAAGAAGCTGGAAACCATCTATGTGAAGATCGGCTACCCCAACAAGTGGCGCGACTACTCCAAGCTCGACATCAAGAACGACTCCTACTACGCCAACGTCGTCCGTAGCAACGAGTTCGACATGGAGTACATGTTCAGCAAGATCAACAAGCCCGTCGACAAGGACGAGTGGCTCATGACCCCTCAGACCGTCAACGCCTACTACAACCCCACCACCAACGAAATCTGCTTCCCCGCCGCCATCCTTCAGCCCCCGTTCTTCAACATGCAGGCTGACGAAGCCGCCAACTACGGCGCCATCGGCGTGGTCATCGGCCACGAGCTCACCCACGGCTTCGACGACCAGGGCCGCCAGTACGACGAACAGGGCAACCTCAACGACTGGTGGACCGAGACCGACGCCAAGAATTTCGACAACAACAAGCAGGTCCTCATCGACGCCTTCAGCGCCGTCAAGGTCCTCGAAGACGGCGGCAACGGAGAGCCCCTCTACGGCAACGGCCAGCTGACCCTCGGCGAGAACATTGCCGACAACGGCGGTCTCCACGTATCCTTCCTCGCCATGCAGAACGCCATCGAGAAAGGCCAGCTCAACAAAGAGCAGATGGACGGCTTCACACCCGAGCAGCGCTTCTTCCTGGCCTACGCCGCCGTGTGGGCCAGCAACATCAACACCGAGGGCATCCTCAACCTCACCCAGAACGACGTCCACTCGCTGGGCCGCAACCGCGTCAACGTCGCCCTGCCCCAAATCACCGAGTTCATCGAGGCCTTCGGCATCAAGGAAGGCGACGGCATGTGGCTCGCCCCCGAGAAACGCGCCCAGCTCTGGTAGACGTTTCCCCTTGCTACACAACAAAAAAGTTCAGGCTCGCATACAGCGGGTCTGAATTTTTTTTATATCCATGTAGTTTTTTGACCATTTTTTGCGTTATATTAGCGCAAACCAAAACAACAACATGATGAAAACCTCTCTCCGAATCCTCCTCCTGGCAGCCCTCGCGCTGCTGACCGCCTGCGAAAAGGGTGGCACCGTGCGCCAGATTGTCTACACGGTGGACGCCGCCGCCGAGCAGCACGTCACCACCCACGGCGACGCCGAATTCGACGCCCTGCTGGAGCGTTTCTGCGGCTATGCCGAGGAAGGCTCGACGGTAACCTTCCATGGAGCGCGGGCCGGCAGCCCACGCACCAAGGACGTCGTCACCTACAGCACCACCAGCCGCGACGAAATCAAGGCCTGGATGCGCGACATGGAGGCCGCCGGCATGACCGTCACCGTCACCTTCGACCCCTCCACCGGCACCTGGAACGGCACCGCCTACGCCAACGCGCCGCAGCCCGCTACGGGGTGCATCACCTATTCCTCTCCCTACGATGTCGCCGAGGGCGCCATCGTCACCTTCGACACCGTCAACCACATAGCCTACATCACCACCGGCCACATACCGTCGGGCCAGATGGAAATCCACTTCCCTACGGGCAAATTCAGCTATATCCGCAGTGGCAACCGCCTGCTGTTGCACGACTACAACAGCATCACCGAGGCCTTCGAGGAAACCCTCACCATCACCCCCTCCAACGGCAACACGCTGGACCTCACCTACAACTACAACGGTCCGTGCCCTGCCGACCACACCCACCGCGCCCTCCTCGTGCCCACAGATCGCTACAGCCTCCTCTCGTGCCACAACGAAGCTGCCGACGTGGTGCTCCACATCGACCGTTCCTATTACAACCTCGGCCACGGCCAGGCCGCTGTGCGCTACTACGACGAGGCTGTCTACACCTCCCCCACCCGCCCCTTCAACTATGGCCGCTTCAGCTGCGGAGTACTTATGACCTTTGCCGAAGGCGGTCCAGGATGGGCGCTGGTCTTCGACGAAAGTACCGACAATCTGATGAACTTCCTCGACATCTCAAACTACGACCGTCCCATGGAGGTATGGCATGTGAACCACGAAATCGAAACCGAGGACTACAACCCCTTGACGGACTTCCTTTTTGAGCGAATAAGATAGACCTTGACCCCTTTCGAGCACATACTGCACCGCCATCGCGGCCTCGTCTACTCCGTCTGCCTTCGATACTGCCGACGGGGCGTAACAGCCGACGACCTGGTGCAGGAGGTCAGCCTCGTCCTCTGGCAACGGCGCGAGCAGCTCCTCGCCCTCGGCGCCGTCCCCCTGCAGGCGGCATGGATATGGCGCGTGGCACGCAGCACCTGCATCGACATCCTGCGCCGCACTCCGGAAACCACCCCCCTGCCCGAAGGCTACGACCCTCCCGCCGACGACCCCGCCCTGCCACAGCATCTGCACCACCTCATCGAACTCCTCCCCGACCCCGACCGCACCATCGTCCGCATGCACACCGTGGGCTACAACTACGAAGAGATAGCGCAGCAAACGGGCCTCACGGCCAACAACATCAGCGTCCGGCTGGTGAGAACAAAAGAGAAACTGAGACAACTTTGGGACAAATGAACAACAATATGACAACATTCGACGAACAATGGGAGCTGCTGGAAGGGCAGCACGTGGCCCGCAGCATGGTGCGCCAACTCCCGGCCTGGCAACGCCGTCGCCGCCTGCACCGGCGGGTGGTGCTGACGGTGGTAGGCGTGGTGGCGGTGGCCGCTGTGGCAGCGATGCTACTGCGTCCGTCCGAACCCCTCTCGGGCGACTACACCCTCGTGTGCAGCAACCGTTCGCAGCAGTTCACCGACCAGCAGTGGGCCGACCTCGCCGCCGTGCTCCTCGACGACAACAACAACAGCATCCTGATATGAAACGCATCCTCGTCCTCCTACTCCTCCTGCTGCCCCTGGCGGCCAGTGCCCAAAACCAGGCTGCCAGTCTGCGAGAGAGCACGCTCTACCGCCACCATGCCGCCCGCCAGGACGTTGCCGTAGCCCAGGTCAGCGGCTTCCGCCTAAACGACTCGGTGCGGGTCGACGTGGTGCTCGTCGTGGCCGACGACGACAAAGCCTGGCAGCGCCTGAAGGAGGAATACGACATACGCACCTCGGCGGGCATCACCTCATGGATCGGCGAGGCCGACCACCCCGAACGCCGCACCCGCTGGACCGGCCAGCCCGCCTGCCGCGCCGTAGCCTCGCACGAGCGGCGCACCCTCGGCTTCTACCACATCGACAACCGAACCCAGTACGAAGCCCTGCTGGAATACCAAATAAAGAAGATTGAAACTGTGAACCAAAACAATACCGCATTGAAATGAAAACCATCCTCCGCCTCACCGCCCTGATGGCCGCCCTCTTCGCCCTCGCGGCCTGCCATCCCGAAGAGCATGAAATCCGTCGGGACATTGCCTACTGCATCGACAACGCCGCCGTACAGCACGTCACCACCCACGGCGACGCCGAATTCGACGCCCTGCTGGAGCGCTTCTGCGGCTATGCCGAGGAAGGCTCGACGGTAACCTTCCATGGTGCGCGGGCCAGCAGCCCACGGACCAAGGACGTCGTCTCCTACACCACCACCAGCCGCGACGAAATCAAGGCCTGGATGCGCGACATGGAGGCCGCCGGCAAAACCGTCACCATCACCTACGACCCCTCCTCCGGCACCTGGAACGGCACCGCCTACGCCACCGCGCCACAACCCCGCAGGGGCGTGGCCACCTTCGTCAACCTCTCGGACGAAGGCTACCAAGGCCCCACGGTCGTCGTCACCATCGACAGCCTCAACCGCACAGCCTACGTCAGCTTCGACAACGAGCACTACACCCAGTGGCACCTGCCCGTCGGCAAATTCGAGAACATCTGGCAGTACGACGACAACACCCTCGTTCTCTACGCCGAAGGGGGCGACACCCTCGGCTTCTCCCCCCTCGTCGGAGACACCATGATACTGCGCTACTTCCCCGCCGAACCCTGCTGGCCGCAGCACGAGCACTACTTCACCGTGGAGCGTGTCCGCGAAGGCTGCCAAACATGGTACAGCGACCAGGCGGGCGGCATCGTCATGAACGTCTGGCCCAATGTCGTCGAAACCTACCCCGAGGGAAGCCTGGCGCTCATTTGCGCCCCGCAGGTTCCCTACCTCAACTGCATCAGCCCCCTCTTCACCGGAAGCTGCGAGCTGCTTCGCTACTATACCGACCGCACCGACATGGACTGGGAACTCTCGCTGCGCTACATCCTCGCCAGCGACAGCAGTTTCCACACCGTCGACTCCCTGGGCCTCTCGGGCGACTTCCTGCTCGACCGCACCGTCACCATCCACGACATCCACCGGTTCCCCGGATGCAATAGCCAATACATGTTCAACCGTATAGACTAATCACTTATGAAACAAACCTTCAAATCTGTTGCGCTGACACTACTCGCGGCAGTCCTCTTTGCCTCCTGCGTCCCCGACATCGACCTTGCCGGTTCGGCCTGGAGCGGCGACGCATACACCACCGACGACGAGGGCCAAACCCTCAAGACCACCCTCACCCTCGTGTGCAACACCGCCGACAGCGGCCTGCTCTTCGTTGCCGAGGACGACGGCGGCTCCTGGCCCCTGTGCTTCTGCCTGCCACTGAGCTATTCCTGGAGCGACAACCACGGCTCCGCCACGGCCACCATCGACATCCCAGGCATACTCGCTCGCAGCTACCGCCTCGACCTGGACTACACCAAGGCCGAAGGCCTGCGCATCACCGCGCCCACCACAATGAGCACCGACCTGGAGCTGCCCGGCATCGTCAACTTCGGCCTCGGGGAGAAGCACCTCGCCAAGTCCTCCACCCTGGCGGGAACCACATGGAAACAAGGCCTCTACAACGAATGGGAGAGCGACAGCATCGTCTTGCACTTCGTCGGCACCACCACCGGGGTGCTCAACGTTACCGCCGTGGACATCGACGGCCATCGCGAAACCGAACGCGCCAACGTTAGCTACTCCTACCACGGCGGCGCCGGCACAGTGAGCGCCACCGACGGCAACGAGTCCGTCAGCGGCGGCTTCTACCTGCCCGACGACAACCACCTCTTCTTCGCCCTCGGCGACGTCGGTCTCACCCTGACAAAACAATAACCCTCTCTCCGCACAATAAAACAGTCCCTTTTGCGTTATAAAAACAAAAAAATCCAACGCAAATGGAACACACCACAATAGGCCAGGTGGCGTCGTGGCTCGACGCCACCTTCCATCCTGAACTGCAGGAGGACTACGACAACGCAGGCTTCCTCATCGGCCAGCGGCAGGAGCCGTGCACCGGCATCCTCGTGGCCCTCGACCTCACCCCCGCCGTCACCGACGAAGCCATCGAGCAGGGCCTCAACCTCATCGTCACCCACCACCCCTTCATTTTCAGCGGCCTGAAGCGCATCACCTCCGACAACGAGGCCGGGCGCACCGTCATCAGCCTCATCCAGCACGGCATCGCCGTCTACGCCGCCCACACCAACCTCGACAACCTGCCCTGGGGTGTCAACGGCATCCTCAGCGAGAAGCTGGGCCTATGCAACACCCGCATCCTCAAACCCATGGACCAGGAAAACGGCGCCGGCATGGTGGGCGAACTGCCCGTGCCCATGGAGGCTGACGCCTTCCTGCTGAAGGTCAAGGAAGTGCTTGGCATCCCCACCCTCCGCACCTCGCCACTAAACACTAAACACTTCCCACTAAACACTCTCACCCGCGTCGCCCTCTGCGGCGGCAGCGGTGCTTCGTTCATCTCCGACGCCATCGCCGCCAAGGCCGACATCTACATCACCGCCGACCTCAAATACCACGACTTCCAGCGCGCCGAAGGACGCATCATCCTCGTCGATGCAGGCCATTACGAGACCGAACAATTTGCAAAAGAAATATTTTATCGCGTTATTTCAGAAAAATTTCGTAACTTTGCATGCCGAATTTCCTCGACGCAGGAAAGCATCGTGCACTATATTTGATTATAAAACAATTATATATATAATAATATGGCAAAAAAAGTCAGCACCAAAAAGGAAGAACAAGCCGAACCTCAGGTTATCCTTCGCCCCGACGTCGACCTCGCCATCGAAAAACGTCTCGTCGCTCTCTACACCCTTCAGAGCGTTGACAGCGAAATCGACAAGATCCAGATTATCCGCGGAGAGCTCCCCCAGGCCGTCCAGGACCTCGAGGACGAAATCGCCGGTCTCAACACCCGCATCGAGAACTTCATGTCCGACATCAAGGAAACCGAGTCCGCAAACAAAAACCGCGTCAACGAGATTGCCGACCACGAAGAGCAAATCAAAAAGTACAAGAAACAGCAGGACAACGTCCGCAACAACCGTGAATACGAGTCGTTAGCCAAAGAAATCGAGTTCCAGGAGCTCGAAATCCAACTCTGCGAACGCAAGAACAAGGAAGGTGCCGCCAAAATCAAAGAGCTCAAGGAGCACATTGCCGCCGCCAAGAACCTTGTTGAGAACCGCACCAAGGACCTCGACGCCAAGCGCGAAGAGCTCACCTCCATCATTGCCGAGACCGAGAAGGACGAGAAACGCCTCCGCGAGAAGAGCAAGGAGCAGGAGCAGTTCATCGACGACCGCTACCTCACCGCCTACAAGCGCATCCGCGGCGCCGCCCGCAACGGCCTGGCCGTCGTCACCATCGACCGCGACTCCTGCGGCGGCTGCTTCAGCAACATCCCGCCCCAGCGCCAGATGGAAATCAAGATGCACAAGAAAGTCATCGTCTGCGAGAACTGCGGCCGCATCCTCGTCGACGACGACATCGCCCAAAAGGCCAAAATGCAACTCGACAAATAAACAACAACGCTTTTTTTAACAATTTCTATCCATGACTTACACCTTCAACCCCAACGAGAAACTGACCCTGGACAAGATCCAGGAGATCATCGATAAGAAAATGACCCTCGCCCTCGGCGACGAGGCCAAGCGCCGCATCGAGAAATGCCGCAACTACCTCAACCAGAAGATGGAAACCCAGAAGGAGCCCATCTACGGCGTCACCACCGGCTTCGGTTCCCTGTGCAACATCAGCATCAGCAAGGAACAGCTCAGCCAGCTGCAGAAGAACCTCGTCATGAGCCACGCCTGCGGCGTGGGCGACGAAGTGCCCGCCGAGGTGGTGCGCCTCATGCTCCTGCTCAAAGCCCAGAACTTCACCTTCGGCTACAGCGGAGCCCAGCTGCAGACCGTGCAGCGCCTCATCGACTGCTACAACGACGACATCCTGCCCGTCGTCTACCAGCAGGGCAGCCTCGGTGCCAGCGGCGACCTCTGCCCCCTGGCCAACCTGATGCTCCCCGCCATCCTCGGCATGGGCGACGTCTACTGGAAAGGCCGTCGCTGCGATGCCCAGGAGGTCTACAAGGCCAAAGGCTGGCAGCCCATCGAGCTGCAGAGCAAGGAAGGCCTCGCCCTCCTCAACGGCACCCAGTTCATGAGCAGCTACGCCGTCTGGAGCCTGCTGAAAGCCCGCCGCCTCAGCCGCCAGGCCGACATGGTGCTCAGCCTCAGCCTCGACGCCTTCGACGGCCGCATCGAGCCCTTCTACGAGTGCCTCCACATGGTGCGCCCCCACAAAGGCCAGCTCGAAACCGCCGCCGCCGTGCGCTGCTGGCTGGAAGGCAGCGACCTCATCAAGCGCCACAAGGAGCACGTCCAGGACCCCTACTCCTTCCGCTGCGCCCCGCAGGTCCACGGCGCCGCCAAGGACACCATCCGCTACGTTGAGTCCGTCGTCGAGACCGAAATCAACTCCACCACCGACAACCCCATCGTGCTGCCCGACGAGGACATGGTCATCTCCGGCGGCCACTTCCACGGCGAACCCCTCGCCATGGTGCTCGACTTCCTGGCCATCGCCGTGGCCGAACTCGGTGCCATCAGCGAGCGCCGCACCTACCAGCTCATCGACGCCAAACGCGGCCTGCCCTCCTTCCTCGTGGCCAAGCCCGGCCTCAACAGCGGATTCATGATTCCGCAGTACGCCGCCGCCGCCATCGCCAGCCAGAGCAAGCAGCTCTGCACGCCCTGCAGCGTCGACAGCATCACCAGCAGCCAGAACCAGGAGGACCTCGTCTCCATGGGCGGCAACGCCGCCACCAAGACCTACCGTGTCTGCGAGAACACCGAGCGCATCCTCGCCATCGAGCTCTTCAACGCCGCCCAGGCCCTCGACTTCCGCCATCAGGAAGGCCTCAAGAGCAGCCCCAAGATCGAGCAGATGGTCGCCGACTACCGCAAGAGCGTCAACTTCGTCGACATCGACCAGGTCATGTACAAGCACATCCACGCCAGCGTCCGCTTCCTGCAGGACATGGCGATGTAAGCCTACGGCATAAAGCAACCCCCTCGCGGAGCACTCCCCACAAAAAAAGAGAGTGCTCCGCCTTTTTTTATACATTCAGCCAGCAAACGCGCTCGGGGAAAATAGGGGACGAATAGGCCCCCAATTCGGCCCTTCTTATATAGTTCTTATATCGTTCTCATATAGTTCTTATATAGTT
>CALGCG010000139.1 GCA_937884485.1 uncultured Bacteroidales bacterium | reverse complement strand
CCTGGCGCCGAAGTATCCGTAGCCCGTCTCCTCGTCTTTCTCTTTCCCGGTGAAAGAGAAGTGGATAAAATCAGCGTAACAGAATTGTTCATAGATGTTTGCAGGAGTTGTTCCACGTCTTTTTTTTGAAGAAAAAGCATCAAAATACACCTTCAAAATGACACTTCCAAACATGGCATTTTTTTCTCTTGCTATGGTGTAATCCTGTTGCATAATGGTTGCTTTCGTCGTTGCAAAATTACTATTTTTTCTCTAATTGGACAACTTTTCGTATCTTTTTTTTCCGATTTAAAATGGATAAAAATCATAAATAATTGACACAATGAATATTAAAATCGAATCAGATTTCCGGTTTTCCGTAGTCTCTATCCAATACTCAGCTACAGGAGAACTCAGTATCTCCCTGTCTTCCGATGTTTTTCCCAACAGCACCCGTTACCAATATTCTGCCAGTCTTGGTAGCGGTCAAGCCGAGGAGAAACCAACCATTAGCCTGCTGGAGTATACCAAATCTTACGCAGCGTCAGCCAACATTAAACCCCAGACCAAAGATACGTATCGTCTTATGTGCCGACATCTTGAGGCTTATGGTGACACCACCATCGAAAAAGTCAGCACCGCCTATCTCCAAGACTTTATCCAGTATCTCCAGTCTCAGGGCTTGATGACCAGCACCGTACGGTTGTATTTCCAAAAACTTGCATGCGTCCTCCACGATGCCTATAAGAACGGTTTTTTCGACGACCGAATTCTTCAGCGTGTAAAACGCCCCAAAAGAGAACAGAAAAAGAGATGTTTTCTGACAGAAACGGAACTGAAAAAACTTACCAAACACCGGCTGCCCGAAGAATACAACAACATCCAAAAGATGTTCCTCTTTTCTTGCATGACAGGCCTGCGCTATAGCGACGTGCAGGGGCTGCGGTGGAAGAATGTGAAGCGCAACGGCAAACACCTGCAACTGGAGTTCCGCCAGCAGAAGACCGACACCCATGAACGTTTACCCTTATGCACCGAGGCGGAAGCCTTACTTCGTGGTCAGAAACGCAATGGCGAATATGTCTTTAGGGAAGAGTCGAATCAGCAGACGAACAAGGTGCTGAAGCGGTGGTGCAAAAAGGCCAAGATAAAGAAGCCCGTCTCTTTCCACAGTGCACGCCATACCTTCTGCGTACTGTTGCTGACAAAAGATGTACCCATCTACACGGTACAACAGCTGATGTGTCATTCGGACATAGGAACGACAAAGGTCTATGCCGACCTGCTGAACAAGACCAAGGCCAAAGCCCTACGCAAACTCCCTAGTCTGACCCTTCATCAATAAAAATAGTCAATAAAAAATCTTGTACGTAATTCTATTACTTATTTTTCAAAGTGTTGCATTTATGAGTTGAACTTAAGAAATGTTAAAAAATCATAAAAACACACCTCTCATGTCACCTTTGGGCATTTTGGTGGTTATTATATATACAGAGAAGCTGACCAAAATGGACATAAAACGGGATCCTAAATATGAACTGTTCGACGGCTTGCTCACGCGGTACAGGGGACTGATACGCACCCTCTGTTGGCGGCATTCGTCCTACAGCGACACCACCTGCCGCGAGCTGGTGCAGGACTGCTATGTCGCCATTTGGTTCCACCTCTCCTCCCTGCGCGAGGACAGCAACATCTGGCAGCAAATGACATGGGTTGCGTGGCAATGCCAGAGCGTCTTCTCGCACCGGCGCCGGCACCGGTCCCACAACTGGCTGCCAATCGACGACCACCTGGCCGACACACTGGCCGACAGCGACGGGCTCAGCCAACGGGAACTGATAGAGGAACTCGCCACAGACCTCAATCCAAGAGAGCGTAGCCTGCTCACCCTCTTCCTCGAAGGCTACCACCAGAACGAAATCGCCGAGAAACTGGAGACGACACCGGCCGCAGTCAAAAAAATGAAACAACGCATCATATCGAAAATGGCAAACAACACAAAAAAAACATGAAGACAGAACAGGAAATAGAAGAAATCATCAACGTCGAGGCAGCGCGCAACCGCCAGCTCCTTGACCAGATCCGTAATTTGGCCTTGGAACATAATGCCGACCTCGAGGAATGGTGTGCCCGGCGCCGGCGCCGCGATGCCTTTGTCCGCACCGCCGTGGCCGCATGCCTCCTCGCCCTCTTCACCTTCGTCGCCGGCACCGCCTATGCTGCGGCACCCGCTCCCGACTTCACAGCAGGAACCTCCTATGGCGACATCCTCCCCGCACAGGCCTTCGACACCGTAACCAGAATCCTCTGCCTGATATAAGACAATAACGACAACGATGACAACCAAAACAACAGCTGCCGCACCCCTACTTCTTTCAAGCACATCCATCGTCCCCGATGTCTCTGTTGTCGTAGAAAAAGGAAGAGCCGAAAAATGAATACAAAGAAGAATATACGACGGTTTTGGATGTGGGTAGGCATACTCCTGCTCGTCGACCTTGCGGTCATCACCCTCTGGAAGCGCTGGTACTGGTTCTTCCCTTCGCGCGAGGTCAGCGAAGTCTACACCCGCTATGCCGGCAACGAGGACTTCAACGTCGTCTTCCTCAAGGACTTCAAAATCAACGACACCGTCTTTGTCGACGTCACCCTCCTGGAAGCCAAAAACGACTCCTCCTGGGTCCGTATTAAAGACGATTTCAACGTTACACCCATTCCCGACGAAATACTGTCTGTGGCCACAAATGATATCGTCAGTTTCTGGTATGCTCCCAAGAAAGACTACTCCCTCCCTATGGATTCATGTCTAACCAACAATGATATTATAGCAATCTCATACCTGAAGAGAGATATTGCTGTTTTCCACATTGAATCAGAAGAACAAATCAGACGCATTCTTGAATATCAAATATCAAATAACAAAAACCAAACAAATGGAAATGAATAAAAAAGTAATGAAAGCCGCACTCTTTGTAGTGTTGAGTTCGATGGCTGTCGGATGCCAAAAAGAGGATTTGCCGACCAACACCACCGAGATAACAGGTGTTGCCAATCCCTCATGTACACTGGTTTACTCTATCAATGGCGTTGTGTTTACATCTACTTATGCAACCGAAGAAGAGTGCCATGCATTCATGCTGCACCTGATGGAGCTCTCTCGTGAAGGAAATGAGATAGTGGTATCGGCAAATGGTTATGGCTCAAATGTACTCGGAACTAAAGAAACCGTCACTTACACTACACCGAGCAGCGACGATGCTGCGGCATGGTCGGAAAAAATGATCAAAGATGGATACCGGGTTTACGTAACCTACGATTCCGTTAAAAAAGTCCATATTTGTGTTGCAGTAAAATAAGATTACCTATAAAAAAGAGAGGGTGCTCCCGCAGCGAAGAATCCGAAACACTTGGAACCGTCGAAGATTCAACCCTGCTTTCCGCACCCCCGGGAATCATAGAGCCTTTCTGCCCTATGCATTGTCTGTAGCATCCTGCCACCGACATCCCTATTAACGAGTACCCTCTCTTTTTATTGTCTGCACACTGTTTTTTTGGTCCTATGGTCATTGTGCCCATGCCGCCCGTTAGAACCATAAAACCACCGAGTCACACAATAACAAAGAAACAAGGATATGAGACATCTAAACAAACTTGCCCTCGCCGCCTGCCTCCTCTTATCCTATGGCATCGCGCAGGGACAGACCGGGCAGGAACTGCCAAGTCCGGCATTCCATTGGAAGTGCCCGTCCGCCGATTCGGCGCTGAACTTCCATCCGGCGACCACCGCCCCACTCCTTTTCGACAGCATCCCCTATGCCGAAGACTACACCGTTGTGGTGGTCTATAAGCCCGTCGTGGACACCGAAGCCACTGTGTGGCAGCTCGTCTTCGCCGACAGCATTGGTCGTGGGCTGACCACCGAGCGTATCCTCTCCGACAGCACAGCCATCCGCTTTGCTGAACATACCGACCGCAAACCGGTGATCCATACCTTGCGCCAGTCCGCCCCCGACTCCTCATCTGCCTACGCCAGCCTGTCTGTCGGCGACGGAAACATCAAGGTCTCCGAGGTGCTGTACTTCAATCACCGTCTTGGCAACGCCGTCCTACGCAGGGTGCAGTCCATCCTGGCCATCCGTTATGGCATCACCCTCGGCCCTGTCGACTATATTGGAGTCAATGGCCATCGTGTCTGGCAACATCGGCTCGACAGTGCCGTGTTCCACCACCGCATCACGGGTATTGGCAGCGACACCTCCCTCCATCAATTGTGCAGCCGCTCCGAAATGGACGGCTCCGTCGTCACCCTCTCTGCCGACAGCCTCCCGCAAGGGGCTTACCTTCTCATTGGCGACAATGATGCACCTCTGACATTCCTGCAGGAGGCCTCTGACATTGAAACACTCGCCCGCCAATGGCGCGTTCAGAGCTCAGGTACAGAGGATGTCGCGTTTTCTCTTGCATTTGATACGCGGAGTATTCCCGTTCCCACCGACAGCCTTGTGCTGCTACTCGATGGTGGCATCATCCTCCCATCGGTTGTGACTGCCAACGAAGTACGTTTCAATAATCTATGGCTCCCGTCCGACACCTGCACCTTTACCCTCGCTCGCGGCGCCCTCTTGTGGCAGCTGGCGCAATCCGGCACCAAGGGCGCCAAAGGTCACAGTGGCAAAGAGTATGACGAACATGAGAAAGTTTCAATTTTCAATTCTCATTTTTCACTTTATCCGAATCCCACCACTGGCCATTTCAACATCGAGGTGTCCGGTGCCCGTCAGGTACAGGTAACGATATACAACCTACAGGGTAAAGTAATCGCCACCTACGGCGACAATGACCGTGACCACTATTGCTTCGAAGGTTCCCTGCCACCTGGCAATACCTACTTCGCCACCATCGCCACCGAGAGTGGCAGTCAGACCATAAAACTCATCGTAAAGTAATAAAAAAGGAGAAATAGACAGATTGTATTCATCTGCTAGAGGATAAAACATAAAAAAACCTAACAACAATGAAAAATCTCAGAAAAATGACCATGTTGCTCTTTGTGGCAGTCACAATGTTCACTTTCTCGTCCTGCAACAAGGACGATGACGACAACGGCAGCAGCTCCGAAGGTAGCACTCCGACCCTCGAGGAGCAAATCATTGGCAAGTGGGCAGTCCCGCAGAATGTCGGTGATAATAATGGCGGAGTTATGGAAATATACGCCGATCACAAAATGAAAATCGTCTCCACCACCCTTGACTGGACACTCAACGGCAGAGAGCTACACGCCATATACGATGCCTACAATCAGATTGTTGATATTGAGGTAACCATAGGAGATATCAACGAGACCACCATGACATTAACAGGCACCTATAAATATTATCGAGCGGGAAATCTGTTCAAGGAATTTGATATGGGCGGTGTCTATGTCAGAATGCAATAAATAAAAATATTATTATTAATCCCTTTAGCGATGAATAATCTAAATATATTTAAAATGCTGACTGCGGGATTCATGACTTTGGTCATGCTTTCCGCATGCCAGCAGAAAAAACAATCCGACAACCAAGCCAAGTTCTTCCCATTGGAAGAACAGTCTATTGGTGAACCAAGACAAAATCAAGACACCGACCCATCGGATTTGCGCCAACCCGATGTCAAGGTATATGTCAGGCGTGGACAGACACTCGCCATGCAGACGGACGGTTTGATATTGACAGCCATTGATGCGGCAGTGCAGCATGATGCCGTCTATTCGGTTACGTCACTTGCAACAGAAGAACTACCACCACTACCGCAGGGCATGATGAATATGACGGAAGCGACGGCAGGTTACCGCCTATTACCCGGAGGAGAACACTTCTCACCGTATGCAGAGCTCCGCATCACCTACGACCCCGAGCGTTTGCCCCAAGGCTATACGCCCGACGACATCTACACCTCCTTCTATGACACCTCAAGCCTGGCATGGGTACGCTTGGAGCGAGTGGAAGTGGATACCATAAACCATGAGATTGTCTCATTAACCACACACTTTACCGATTTCATCAACGAACTCTTAAAGGCGCCAGAGATGCCTGAGACCCAAGCCTTCGTCCCTACGGTGATGAGTGATTTAGAAGCTGTCAGTCCGATGGATGGACTGACGATGATTCAACCACCCACGGCCAATAACAACGGCACCGCCAATCTCACTTATCCCCTTGTCATCCCTGCCGGACGCGGTGGCATGCAGCCCAATCTGGCGCTCACCTACAGCAGCTCTGGCGGCAACGGATGGCTTGGCGTGGGCTGGGACATACCGATACCGGCCATTACCCTCGATACACGCTGGGGAGTTCCCCGCTATGACACAACCTACGAAACGGAGATTTATCTGCTCAACGGCGAACAGTTGGTGGCCAAAGACAGCACAGGAGGAGTGTTCCCCCTGCCACACCGGACCAACAACCGAACAGGCCGTCTGCCCGACGGCTCACAGTTCTTCGCCCGCACTGGTGACGCCCACGACAGCATTGTCCGTCACGGAAACAGCCCGAAAGACTACTGGTGGGAAGTGGTGGACCGCAATGGCATCACACATTATTATGGGCACTATTTGCTTGACAGTGCGTCTAATGCATCATTTCCGACCTCACTCTCCGACGACAATGGCAATAAGGCTAGATGGATGTTGTCCGAGAGCCGCGATACCTATGGCAACTGGGTTCGATATTATTATGAAATTGATGGAACCAACGGCTCGAATCAAGGTCGACAGATATATCCCAGCCATATTGAATATACAGGAAATAACAACGACCCTGGAAGATACCACATCTATTTTACACTCAAACAACGTTCCTTGAACGATATCCCGGTTACTTGCAATAATGGTTTCAAAGAAACAACAAGTCAAAGACTGTGTTATATCCTTGTCAAAATGGATGACACTTTCATAACTGGTTACTATTTCGAAATGGATGAAAACACATATGAATCTAATTTCAAAACACGGCTAAAAGCCATCGGTAAGGTGGATAGCTGCTATGATATTGTCAGTTTCATGGAGGAGGGCTGCTCCAAAAGTTTTGAAAATGAAGCTTACATCGGAACCCGTCAGGAATTTGAATACTATAATGCCCCTCGTCCTGAATCCCTCTTCTCCAGAAAATACCATGGCATAGGGAACAACGACAATATTTCCGCCTTTTTGTTTACCCCCTCGTTTCGGGTAAACGGTGTTGACAAATCTACCGCCTTGGGACTCTCGCACTCCTCCACTTGGAATATTGGAGGCACCTTGGCTGCAGGACTTGGCGCAGATGTTTACTTAACCACTGTCAGTTTGGGTGGCAATTACCATAGAGGGGGGAGTTCGAGTGAATCGTTAATGACCCTCGTTGATATGGACGGTGACGGATTGGCAGACAAGGTGTTTGTCAGTGGAAAAAGTCTGTATTGGAGAAGACAGAAGCCAAACAATGACAGTATTATCAGATTTGACATCGCACAAAAGGTAAATGGGATACATCATTTTCTGCTGGAAAACAGCGTAAACAATACATGGGGCATCCAGGCATCGGCGGTGGGCAGTGGCAGCGGAAGCTGGTCCAAGTCCACATCCACTACTTCCATCTACTTTGCCGATGTTGACGGAGACGGCCTTGTCGATCTGGTTGACAATGGACAAGTGTATTTTAACCGTCTCGTAAATGGTCAACCCAATTTCACACTCTACACAGACAATACGACGGGAGACCCCCAATCACCTTCTTCTGGACAGCAGCAGGAATGTGGCAGCATCATTTTTGATGGGATGGTCGACGACAGTGTGGCTTGTGAACGTTGGTGGGAGAAGGTGGGAGAAGGTTCCGCCAAAGGCTACACCAATGCAATTCAACTATGTCAGGAGTATTCTTCAGACCAGGACCATTGGGCCACATGGGAATTGCTGGGAAATGGTACGTACGTCATCAGTTATTACGTCAAACAAATAGATTGTTCACATCGCAATCTCAGTGCTGTCGGAGTGCCCAACACGGAAGCAGTTCGCGTTTGGGTGGCTCCGGATTCAGCAATAATACAGGTGAGGTGCAAAGTGGAACTTCTGGAAGACTCCTCTCTAAGTCGACTTGCGTCGAGACATAGTGATGGAATAATATACACCATACAGCACTCCTCAGGAATTACCGCACGCAATGACAGCCTGTTTTGTGATGATGATACAATCATTGCCTCTCTTCCCCTTTGTGACAACTGTCGCGGTGCGGGAAATGCCTATGACAGCACTTACACTCTAACTGTAAAGAAAGGCGACATCCTGTTCTTCAGACTGCAGTCGGGGAACGACAAGCAGTTCGACAATGTAAAGGATGAAATCACCATTACATGCAATGGCAACGCCTATTCCAGCAAAGATGCCTTCATTTTGACTGACAACAAGTACTTTACGGCCCCGATGGACGGACACTATTCTTTTGACGTATTGGATTCATGTGCTGGGGTTGAATTCCAGAACCGTCCGCCAGATACAGGGAGCATTTGGACTGGACACACTCTTCGCTTCAATGCATATAGCACCTCCTCCGGCACAAATTGGGACAATAATGACCTGCGTATAAAGATAAAGTTCTGGAGCAGCGAATTGTCTGACACAATATCTGACACAATAATAGTATGGTCTCCATGTCACAAACATATAGTGCATCCTGATGGTAGCCAATGGGCGGATACGAATTACCGAAAACGCTTTGGACCGCTGTACAAAGGATGGGGACAATTCGCCTATCGTCCCGTCAAGGGCAGCGATGAAAGTTTCATTCAATTGGCCGACCTTATTGTCCCTAGTCATCTGATGAGAGGCAATGACACCTCTGGAGTCCGCGACCGCATCAACACTGATATCGACAGTGCTGGATTTTGCGACTCCGTCCTGGCTGCCGGACTATACCGACTGTCGGATTCTTCCGCCTGGGTTGAAATGATTGCCGACGCGGAGCACAATAGCTGGGTCTCCTTTGGAGCACAAAACTCCATTGGCCGCAACATGATTAGCAATTCTATACAGGAACAATGGTACTCGTCCGCTGCTACCGTCGCTTCCCAGAATCCGTCCTTCTCTCTGCCTCCCACAACCGATTATGACGACCCTGTGCCTGCGAGCACAGGCAACAACTCGGTAAAGGCAATCCGAAAGGTCAGCCGTTCAGACAATCAGAGCTATTCCGCTGGTGTGGCGAGCTATGGAGCATCCTATAGCCACGGAACCAACAGCATTGTCATGGATTATATGGATTTGAACGGAGATCGTTATCCCGACATCGTTGGCAAAGGGTGTGTGCAATACCGCCAGCAATGGGGTGGTATGGGAGAATTGACAGAATTGCCGGGAGGAGTAAACAACATCTCGGCTTCGTCGACCAATAGCATTGGTGTGAGTTTCGGAGCATCACCTATTAGCCACAAACGCTCCCTGTCCTCGAACCCCAAGTCTGCCAAATTCTCCCTCTCCGGTGACGGAAGTGGTGGCGGCGACTTCTCCATCGGTTGGGACAACGCCTCCTCCTCGTGGCAGGATGTCAATGGCGACGGACTCCCCGATTACGTGTTGGACAACGGAATGGTAAGACTCAACACGGGATACGGTTTCCTTGATGCCGAGAACTGGAATATTGACAATATACACTCAGGCATGAGTGCCTCGGCCGCTGTCAGCAGTAGTATCTCTCCTAAACTCAACATCTCTCAAGGCAGCATCCAACTTGGCGCCGGACTGAGTCGCTCGGCCAACCGCACTGATTATACCTTGCTGGATGTCAATGGCGACGGGCTCCCCGATAAGGTGTGGCGCAATCTGATAGACCCTCGTGAGATAACCGGTTGGGATAATATAATAGATCCTATGGACTCCGTACATGTGCGCTTTAATTTAGGCAATGGTCGTTGGTCCGGCACCTACGACATAAACATCGAGAATTTCAACTGGTCTGAGACGTACAACGAGTCCCTTAACGCAGGCGTGACCTTCGGTACCACACTATTCGGCATTTTCAAAGCAACAGCGGGTGTAAACGGTTCGCCCTTCAGCAGCAACGTCTCGCGCGACCGTATGCAGCTGGTTGATGTCAATGGCGACGGTTGTCCCGACCTTGTCACCTCCGACGCTGAAAACAATTTGGTCGTCCGGTACAATATGGGGGGCAAAACCAATTTGCTGCGCAGAGTGACCGGATTCACCGGCAGCAGAATCCACCTTTCCTACCACCCCTCCGCTCCTGACTATCACCAACCCTCCCTTACGTGGCTCTTGGATACCGTAACAACCTACGACCCTCTCAACCCCAACGGAGGGGATACCTCTGTGACGGTGTTCGAATACTCCGACCCGAACTACAACCGATACGAACGCTCTTCCTTCGGCTACGGTTCCGTTGTCATCAAACAGATAGATCCCGAGGATGGCAGCGTGTACCGCAAAGTGCAGCGGAACTACTACAATACCAATATACTGAACAACCGACGTATCAGGAGGGAACTTACCTCCGACGGCAACGACAATAAGTATATTGAGAAATTATACTTCTACGACTACGCTTCTTACGATGGTGGCGAAGTAGATACCTGTAGCGGCAAAGCCTATAACTATTTCGATACTACTGTGACCCGCTACTTCGAAGGCGACACAAATCCCAAATTGACGGTAAGGGAAATTTTCCAGTATGACGAGTTCCACAATGTCGTCAATTACATCGACGAGGGCGACACCGCAAGCAACAATGACGGTCTTGTTGTATACCTCTACTACCACCCATCTCCGGGACACAACCTCATTGGCCTCCGCGAAAGCTACACGGTGACTCCCACCGGTGTCTCGACACCGCAGCGCGAAGCCTATTTCGAATACAACAGTCGTGGACGTCTGACGAAGCAGACCTTGGGCAGCGGCACGGATGCGCCAGTTTATGAATTCGAATACGACACCACCTACGGCAACCTCTCCAAAGGAACCCTGCCGGAAAACCTCAGCCATCAGCGGATGTTCTACTCCTACACCTACGACACCACCGTCCACACCTATCCCGTCCGCACCGACAACGCCTATGGCGAATACTCCACGGCCACCTACGACTACCGCTTCGGCAAGCCTCTGACGGTAACAGACGTTAGCCACAGCACCATGACCTATACCTACGACTTTGCCGGCCGCCTTGCCACAGTCACCTCGCCGATGAGCTCAGGAGCCCCCACCCTGGAGAACCGCTACTTCCCCGTGAACTATTACCACGGCGGATGCGCTCCGCAGGGATATGCCGACACCCCCTCCCCGACAGGACACCCCTACAGCGTCACTCTCCACTATGACGACGCCGGCAACCTGATCACCCGGACGGCAGTCCTCACCGACGGCTTCGGTCGCGTGCTGCAGACCAAGAAAGGTCTGACCGCCAACGGAACGGTGGCCATGCAGGTCTCTGGGCGCACCTTCGTCGACGCCCTCGGCCGCGCCATTCGCCAGCATGACCCCTTCTCCTCCGCCGACACAAGCATCACCCACCTGGGCACTCTCGACACCTCGCAGTCCACCACCTTGATGGCCACCACCGCCTACGATGTCCTCGACCGCGTGGACAGCACCGTGCAGCCCCTGGGCATCACCACGCAGTCTCACTACGATATCATCAACCGACGATTCCTCACCAAGACCACCGACCCCAACGGCAACACCACCTTGCAATACTCCGACTACGAAGGCCGACAGGTACAGCTCACCGATGCCAATGGAGATAGTACCTTGATGCACTACGATAACCTCGGCCAGCTGATATGGACCCAAGACCCCGAAGGCTTCCAAACCACCTACGACTACGACAACCTCGGCCGACTCGTCCGGCGTATCCATCCCGATGCCGGCACGACAAAGTTCACGTATGACCCAGCGGGCAACCTCACGAAAGAAATCAACCCCTTGGGAGAAATTATTTACGACTACATATACTACAGACCCCGGGAGAAACGTTATTCCTACATGACAGGCAACGATGTGACCTACGAATATGGTACCAGCGGCAACGACGTTGGTCGCCCCGTCCTCATCACCGACGGCAGCGGCAGCTACGAATGCCACTATGACGAACTCGGCAATGTCACTGACGAGACGCGCAGCATCGCCCTTCCACACAACAGCGATGAGGTTTACCGCTTCCACATGGACTACACCTACGACAGCTGGGGCCGCATGCTCTCGATGACCTACCCCGACGGAGAGGTAGTAAAGTATTCATACATTTGGGGCGGTGACCTGTACTCGATGCAGGGCAACAATCCGTATATCAACAAGATTTTCTACAATTGCTTCGGCCAGCGCGCAAGGGTCGACTACGGCAACAATACGTATGCCAAGTACACCTACGACGCCCTTCACCGCCTGACATGTCTTGAGAGCCATGAGGCGGGTGGCAACTTGATGCAGAAGATTGAATACGACTTCGACCAAGCCAGCAATATCACAGCTGCTGTCAACAATGTGTTGCCCTTTGGGCCATTCGACGGGCATTATAAGAACGGATATAATTACGATGCGTTGAACCGACTGGAGCATTCTGACGGCACGAACACGCTGGGTTTCTACGAAATAAATATGAGATACAGCGATGCGGGCCGTATCGCTCAGAAAGATTACAATACGCCCGCTAGTTCGCCGACGCAATCGATGGATATGCATTATGCCTACTGCAACGACTATCAGCCTCATGCCGTGCGTCGTATCTATGATAAAAAGAATGAGATGCACTATGACTTCCGTTGGGACGAAGCCGGCAACCTGGGTCAAATTTCCGTTGCTCCCCGTGAGAATTACTTCAAGCATGGGCGCTTCCTCTTCTGGACCGAAGATAGCCGCATGCATGCTGCTATCAACGAAAAATTCTACAGCTATTATACTTATGACCACAGCGGCGAACGCCGCTTGAAGCTGGTGGGCGACAACAGTTCGATGGATGTCAATGCCGATGCTATGTACACAGCCACGGTGCTTGACAATCCGACGCTCTATCCTTCGGCCTACGTGGTCCTCGGCAAAAAAGAATACACCAAGCATTACTATGCCGGTACCGACCGTGTGGCGGCCTGCCTCGGCGGCGGCCACCTGGATGTCATCCAGAGTCAATCAAACTGGGACAGCACAGGAAAGCCTCCTGCCTACATGCAGGAGGTGTCCGACAGACTCTTCAAGGAGAGTTTGAAGCAGGTTTACGAGCGTGTGCTGATGAAGAACGATCCCGACTGTATCACAGAAATCTATGAATACGTCGACGAACTGCACCATCCCATCGACGGCATCCCCGAGAGAGTGAAGGCCGAGGTGGCAGTGGAACTCAAAGATTTCCGTAATAATGTACGTGATATGAGAGGCTATCTGCATGATGAGCGAAAAAATGTCTACTACTATCACAGCGACCATCTCGGCAGCGCCAGCTGGATTACCGACTTTGAAGGCATCGCTGTTCAGCACCTGCAGTACCTGCCCTACGGCGAGCCGTACATCGACCAACGCGCTGCTGGCACTACCTACAGCGAGCGCTTCCGTTTCACCGGGAAAGAGAAAGACGAGGAGACGGGCTACGGATACTTCGGCGCCAGGTATATGGACCACGAATTATTAACCTCATTTATTTCTGTCGACAGATATGCAAGTAAGTACCCATTCATTTCTCCCTATGCCTATTGTGCATGGAATCCTGTCAAGCTGGTTGACCCTGATGGCAGGAAAATTGATAGTGCAAGTGTCACACAAGAGATAAAAGATTTGATTAATCCATTGCATACTTCATACAACGAAGAATTTGCCGCTGTTTATCAGGCACTGGAAGCGGATCAATCTGTTACTTACAGATTTGAACGGTGGGACGAATTTCATGTTAATAAAAATAAACAAGCAACTTCGGGGGGCACGTCTTTGGCTGAAGATAGAGCTGTGGTTATTGGTTATACATGGGGACTGGAAACAAAAATTAATAAAGAAAATGCGCCATCAAGGGCTTTGTGCGAAGAAATACGCCACGCAAAGCAGTTCTGTGATGGAGAATGGGGATTTGTAATGAATCGTGGCTTATCATGGACGATATGTGGAAATGTTGATGAAGAGGAAGCCCATGCCTGGGCTGCTCGTGTTAGCGGATCGACATCGAGGTATAATTTATCGTATTATGATTCAGGCAAATTCGCACCGTCTGCCGAGCAAGCCTGGGTCAACGATTATAAAGACAAAAGGGTGGGGACTACTCCAGAATATGATGCCACTGGATTGTATTCAGGAGAATTTTGGTTTTTCAAACAACCTAAAAAATAATGGCATGAACAAGTTTTTAGTAATTCTCTTCTGTTTTTTTTATTTACAATTCGCCTATTCTCAAAACATAAGCAATTACACTCGTGTCAATTATACTATTTCTGACAAGACTTGGATTTTTGTTATTGACACAGTTCCTGCGACCGTTCCTTCAGATTACTTTGACTTTTGTGAATGTACAGGAGTATTTACGATAGCGAATATATACTCTTTCGAAGATGTTTACAGGAAGTCTTTCTCCTATAAAACACCTGCAAAATATATATTGTGTTCAATAGCTCAATTAGATTCGGTAAAAGTATGGGATAAAGACACCGCCTTGTGGGTGATTCATGCGAAAGCGACAATATATGAGGATTTCTTTTCGCCATACTATCTCAATTACTGGACGCCCAAAGAAGATGTTTTGGAATCAGAGTATATTTCCGGTTCTAAAATAATATATAATTCCCTGCTTAATAAAATAAAAGACGAAGAAGAAAGAAAAACTGAGAAAAAAAACATCAATGTAATTATTATTCCCAAAGAAATATCAATTATAGAAAAGGCAGTAAATAATGAACAATCCAACCTATTTCTTCTAAGAATCAATGATTCTAAAGAAGGCGATATCATCGCATACCAATTTTTTACCAAAGAGGAATTTGATATATCTTTACTGTATACGCCACTACAATATTATAAGTTTTTACTTATTAGATACTCTGACTACATGAAAAAGATGAGGAATGAGGAGTAGTTTAGCCTTACCAAAATAACAGGCAGGAAACAATAGCCAATTGAACCAACGGGCACATAAAACTGACATGAAAAACCGCACTCAAACCATGCGGTTTTACCCCTTTGTTTTCACCGGGAAAGAGAAGGATGAGGAAACCGGCTACGGTTATTTCGGCGCCAGGTATATGGACCACGAATTATTAACCTCATTTATTTCTGTCGACAGATATGCAAGTAAGTACCCATTCATTTCTCCCTATGCCTATTGTGCTTGGAATCCGATAAGATTAACAGACCCCACTGGGGATACATTATTTGCATTGGATCGTGAATCCCAGGTTGACATAATGAGCTTAGCTGGCCAATATCGGAAAAGAGTTCTATTTAATGATAGAGGTGTCGCTTCTCTTGATTATACTGGGATGTCCAGTGAAGAAAAGGAAGCAATGAATTCCGACCCTGGTGTAGCATTGATAAAAGATATTGTAGAATCTCCTTTGAAAATATTATATGAGTCGACAGATGTAGTCTGTTGTACCAACCCAGATGGTAGCAAAACAGTCGGAACTGTCCTCAATGACAGGTCGAAAATTGTCAATCTATCGCGTTTCGGACTTGATAGTAATGACGAGCTCCCGTATTTGCCTCGGGATGGTTATGATGGGCAGGTGGTTATTTCTCCAAACGCAAAATATTATAGTGGTGGATTCCTGGTATTGCGAACAGAAATCATAGGACATGAATTGGCAGAGAACTATGCTAGAACAGTAAAGAAATTAAATTATAAGTATCCCCCCGAAGAGGGCAAACAAGGAGCTCACCAATACGCCAATGAAAGAATGAACAACCCTCACAAAAATTATTCGGTCAGATACAAACCGCAGTTTAACATTCAACACAAAAGAAAAGCAGATGAATACCTGGGTTATTAAGTCATTATGCATTATAGTTTTTTGCATATTCGGGCAATCGTTACATGCCCAATATATTTTGGAGCATAGCGACAATTATCCAAGGGAGTTGAACAACCCCGAATTCTGCCATACGTACAAGATAGATGGTTACTGGAGTCAAACATACATCTACTACGAAATGATTGACAAGAATCAATTTAACAATAAAATAGAGATAGTAAACAAAAGTTATGGCAATGAATGGGGCTTTTATTTCATACAATTGCATATCGACCAAAAGGATACATTAATTTGCGCAACAAGTGACAGTAGTGAGTATGTATCTATTCGGGATTCCATTCCGAAGCATATTTCTTTAACAATATTCGGTCGATCAGGCAAAATCCAAGTTCCCATTAATGAGAAGGAAATCCCCTCTAAAATAACTATCCTTTGGGGGAATAATGATACTCACGGCATTCTGACCATCCGTAGCAAAAGGAAGTTGGACGAGGAGACAATCCAGTCAATCCAACGAGACGTTTCCGTAGGAAGACATCCCTACCATTATGATGAGTACTATTATTTCATTTCAAAAAATCCCCAAGATTGACGATGGAGAGTACCTTCTAGAGGTCCTATGAACTGATACCTGTCACAAGAATAATTGAACCGAACAGTACATAAAACCGACACATACAGCAGGCCCTTCTGGAAGGCAACGACAGGGGGCAAACACCTGCTTCATCCTTGCTAAAGGTTTACTCTCTGAGATGGTTGGCAGTTTGTCGGGCCGAAAATAACTTTTATCCGGGCACATACATACTAAAAACAAAGCTATTCCGTTATTGATAAAAATGACCGATATTCAGCACATATATGAAACTATTGAATGCAACGGCTTCGCCGACTCCACACTCTATCAGATTAACAATTATATAAATGACATACAAAATGGGAGAACAGACTTTCCTCGATTCACTCAGCCAGAGCATGCAGGACTCTGCACGGCAGGTGCGCCTCTCCTTGGGGCGTCCATCGTCGCGAGCTACGCGACAGCAAGCCTTGGAGCAAGTGGCGATGCTTCAGGCGGCGAAGGAATCCGCCCAAACCGATGGCAAATAGACCGTCTTCAGGAACAGCTCATTGAACAGTGGGCCAAAGCGGCACAGCTCTGGGTAGAAGACTCCGAACAGATAATCGTACGCAACTATGGCCCCATGATTGCACAAGGGGCGGAAGCAAAGGTCTACTACCGGGAAGGCGACACGTCGGTCGTCAAAGAGCGCGCCTCCATCTATTCCACTACCCAGAAGGCCCTGGACGCCATCGCACTTCATAATTTCCTTTTCCCGGAAACAGCGATGCGTGTTGTCGGCTTTACGCGTGACACCGACGGGATATTACGAATTATTCTGACACAACCTTATATCCGTTGCCTCCGTCTTGCCAGCAAGGCAGAGATAGACAAAATGGTTATGCAAAAAGGGTTCCGGGACAACGGTGACGGCAATGGGGTGAACTATATTTCTGAACGGCTTGCTTTAGAGGACATGCATCCAGCCAATGTTTTTATTGACGAAGTGGGAGAAAACGTCACATGCATCGATTGTATCGTGAAATTTGTTTGACACCCCATATACAAAAAGATATCTGGAATTACACAACCCCAATGATAGTTGAACCATTCTGCACATAAAACCGAAGGGGTAAACCGCACTCAAACCATGCGGCTTCACCCTTTCGTTTTCACCGGGAAAGAAAGGGACGAAGAAACGGGGTATGGCTATTTCGGAGCCCGCTACATGGACCACGACCTGATGACCATGTGGCTGTCGATAGATAGGTACGCAAGCAAATATCCGTTTATATCACCCTATGCCTATTGCGCTTGGAACCCGATAAAACTAACTGACCCGAGTGGAGACAGTATTTGTTATAATCATGAAGGTGTAAAATATTATTATACATCGACAGATAACGGATATGTATGGAAGGATAAAAACGGAAACACGTATTCTGGAGATGATAAAAATTTTAAAGCGGTAACTAATGCATTGGAGAAATTACAAGAAGGACCTGTTGGAAACGAACTCGTGGGCCAAATTACAAAGGATGACAAAACAGTAGAAATATTATGTAGACAAACTAATGGCTCAGATCAAATAAATGGCGAATGGGTAAAATGGAATCCGAATAAAGAAACAGGAAATTTTTTAAATGAGGATGGATCCAATAATCGCCCATCATATGTTGGACTAGGACATGAGTTGGCTCATATAAACGACGTCTGGCATGGGACTAATGATCAATCCGAATGGTTTAAAACACCTACAGGAGAAGTTGTCCCCAAATGTGAAATAACAGTTGGTGCTGTTGAGAATCAATTACGTGCTGAACACGGCATTAGTCTTAGAAAATTTTATTTTTATTATAATGATAAGAAGAACCTTTGTACCTATCGTATGGGTAATCTAATTGAAGGTAATTAATATGCATTGAGATGAAAGCACTAATCACGATAATAGTAGCATGTTCAGCATTTTTTATAAGTGCTCGTTCGCAAAAAACAATCAATATAGCGAATATAATCCATGCGAATAGACCAGATGTGGCAGAGAATTGGTTATTCAATGATATTCGGAAGTCAATAGTAGAATTAACACAATGGCCCTCCGAAAAAGACACAGATACTGTTTATGCGATAGAATCCTGGAATTATGAAGACGGGACATTTGCATTAATGTATTGGAATCGGGACAAAACAATTTCCATACTACAAGACAATATGGGAGACCCCATGGTGCCATATAGTCGACGTGCTTTTACCAAGAGAATTATTTCTCTTGTAGAAGAATGGAATTCCGAGAAATTATGTAATCATCCAGGGAAGGTGTCCCCCACTCAAACACTATATGCAACGCGAATTATATTAAGGAATAATGAACCCACCGCTGTCAATACACTATGCTTCCCCGATATTTTCCTCCTTGAAGATACTGAAGATAGTGAGGAATTATTTGAACTATGGCATCCTCAAAAGAAGGATAAAGATAAGGCTTCCGACAGAGAAGATAAGAATTGAACCAACCAGAACATAAAACAGTTGTAACAGACCGCACTCAAACCGTGCGGTTTCACCCCTTTGTTTTCCTGCCTGAGCGGATGCGAACGGCCTGCGACCGAAGTGGAGCAACCGGCAAGGAGCTCCATAAGGGGAAGTGAATACCGATGAATAGAATCTACCATGAGTAACGCGACGTGAAACTCATGTGAAAGAGATGGGCCGGTATGGCCATGGGGGATTGGGCGAGAGGGGAGGAGGGGTTAGAGGGGGATGTAGATGGTGTTGGAGGTCTGTCCACGGCGGTTCTTTGCAGAGGAACGGGCTTCTGTGGAGGTGGCATCGGTGGGGCCTGGACAGCGCAGGAAGGCATAGAGATGGATTCCGGCAGCATGGCTGGTGGGGTGTTCCGGCGCGACGCTGGGCCATTCGGAAGGGAGCGTGACGGTATGGGAGCCTGCGATGCGAGGGACGGGTTCGGTCAGGATGCCGGCAAGGCAGGCGGGGCAATAGGCGAAGAGGTAGAGTTCGTCGTCGGGGTTGGAATTGCTGCACGACAAGCAAGGGTCGAAGTGAATGGTGACGCTTTGGCAATTCGATTTGTCGGGTGCCTGGATTTCCACAGAGGTGACGGCCACCGGCGCCACGGTGCCATAGCTGATGATGACACGGGGATAGTCGATGGCACCGTCAGGGGTGAAGCAGTCTTTGTTAATGCTACGGAAATGCAGATAGGGATACGTGTGATTGCGGCGGGCAGGATAGGCCAGCCCGATTTTGTGGGCTGCAGACATGTGGGACGATAGGCGCACAATGTCTGTAAATGCGCCCCAGTGGGCCCGTTGAATGTCGGTACCCGGCTGGTTCACATGCTCGGGGCTGGTGCGTACACGTTCTGTTCCATTGACGTTGTAGTGGATTTTCTCGCCCAGCTTTCCGCTGAGACTGCTGCCTTTTATTGTTGCCATGATGTCTGGATAACGTTGGAGAAGAGGTATTATTGTATGGGAGGTGGAATTGTGCCCGGATATTGGTGTCCCGGAGATGACATAAGGGTGCCTCGGAGGTGACAGCTTATTAGTATAGAGTTGATATGGAGTTAATATGGAGTTGATATAGATGTGTTGTTTGTTGCAAGTGGTTGATATATATATTCTTCTTTAGAAGAATATATAATGGAGCAGGGGCAAATGGAAGGATCGAATGTGATGGTTTTTATTGTTTGAATATGCGCATGAGGCACTCCTGGCAGTCGAACTCGAGGCGGAAGCGGCGGTCGTTGTTGCGGAGGACGAGGGTGTCGGAGGGGCGGATGTCCACCTTCGGGGCGAAGGTGTTCTTGCCCTGCAGGCAGCATCCGAGTTCGTAGCGGAGGCAGTATTTGGTGGTCATGAGGGCTTTGCCGTCGTAGTCGCCGGTCTGCTCCAGGCCGCGCTCCAATGTCTTTGTTCCATGGTGTTTGTAGAAGTCCTCGGACTTCTGGTTGACGATGTTGGCGCGGTAGTCCAGCACGGCGGCGGCCTCGGCCATGTCCGGAGGGGGCACGAGGGGCGAGTCGGCCGGGTGGAAGTGCTCCACACGGCGCTGCTGCAGCAGTTCGACGGCACGGCGCCGCAGGTCGTTGAGGGCGAGGGCGGGGATGAAGTACTGCCCTTCGGTGGCGTCGATGACTTTGACGGGGGTGAAGGGGGTGTTGCCGAGTTTGGAGAGTTGTTTTACTATCAGATTGGTGGACTTGACGGGGCTCTGGGCGGGCTCGTGGTCGGCCTTGAGGCCGGCGGTGGCGGTGACGCCGTCCCGGTCCTTGAGGTCGAGGGTGAACCCCCGCCGGGAGGCGCAGAAGAGCATGTCGACGTCGATTTTGCGTTCGGCGGAGCGTCCCTGCAGCTGTTTCTCGAAGGCTTGGTCGTTGTTGCGCCACACCGATGTGCCGATGGCGATGTCGGGCATGGCGTTGGGGGTAAGGGTGCGCCCGTCGGCTTTGTTGACGTTGAAGCCCTGGAGGCGTCCGTTGGCATCGAAGAAGCAGAGGCCGTCGCCGGCGGTGAGGGGTTCGTTGCCGCTGAGGGTCAGCGTATAGCGTCCGATGGAGGTGACTTTGCCGATGTGCTTGCCGATGGATTTCTGGGTGTCGAAGGAGGCCATGGGCTTGCGCTCTTTCAGGAAGTAGTCCGTGTAGCCGCGGTTGAAGGTGCGCTCGGGGTCGGGGGTGAAGGAGAAGGAGCAGCGGCCCGAGGAGGCGGGTTCGTGGCCGTCCATCAGGCTGTCGAGCAGCTGACGGTAGTAGGCGGTGATGTTCTTCACGTAGCTGAGGTCTTTGAGACGGCCTTCGATTTTGAACGACGTGATGCCGGCATCTATCATGGAACGAAGCTGTTGGGAGGCGTTGAAGTCGCGGAGCGAGAGGAGGTGCTTCTCTTTGACGAGCAGGCGTCCGTCGCCGTCCAGGAGGTCGTAGGTGCTGCGGCAGGGCTGCGAGCAGCATCCGCGGTTGCCGCTGCGGCCGGTGAGGTACTGGCTCATATAGCATTGGCCGCTGTAGCTCACGCAGAGGGCCCCGTGCACGAAGGCTTCGAGGTCCACGCGGGTGGCGTCGCGGATGGCTTTCATCTCCTTCAGGGAGGTCTCGCGGGCCAGGATGACGCGTTTGAAACCTGCTTGTTCCATGAACTTTACGCGTTCGGGGGTGCTGTTGTGGCATTGGGTGCTGGCATGCAGCTCGATGGGTGGCAGAGGGCACTCCAGGAGGCCGAGGTCCTGGATGATGAGGGCGTCGACGCCGATGTTGTAGAGCTGGCGGATCATCTGCTCGGCATCGGCGAACTCGTGGTCGAACAGGAGGGTGTTGACGGTGGCAAAGACCTTGGAACCATAGAGATGGGCGTAGCGGACGAGGGCTTCGATGTCTTCGATGGTGTTGGTGGCGGCCTGGCGGGCGCCGAAGGCGGGGGCGCCGATGTAGAGGGCGTCGGCGCCGTGGTTGACGGCCTCGCGGCCGAACTCCAGGTTCTTGGCAGGGGAGAGCAGTTCGAGTTTCATACTCGGATTAACGAAGATTCTTCTGTTTTATTGCAATAAAAACGTTTTTTGCGCGTTTATGTCTGATATGGAAAGATTTGGGAAAATACTCTATGGTGGCCTCCGCATGCTCGGCGACGAGCTATGCAAGGAGGAGTGGCGCGATGCCAGATTCTTTATCCTGCTGGACGAGAACACGTTCCAGCAATGTCTTGCGATGCTGGTGACCAGCGTGGGTCCGCTGGAGGAGGCCGAGTTCATCGAGGTGCCGGCGGGCGAGGAGTGCAAGAGCCTGGAGGTGGCGGCGCAGGTGTGGCAGACGCTGCTGGAGAGCGGCGCCGACACGGGCAGCGTCATCGTCAACCTCGGGGGCGGATGTGTCTGTGACCTGGGCGGATATGTGGCGGCGGGGTTCAAGCGCGGCATCCGCCATATCAACGTGCCGACGACGCTACTGGCGATGGTCGACGCCTCGATAGGCGGCAAGACGGCCATCAATTTCAGCGGCATCAAGAACAGCATAGGCCACTTCCATCCGGCGAGTCTAATCTGCATAGAACCAGGGTTTCTGGACACGCTCCCGCGGGAGGAATTCGTTAACGGGCAGATGGAGATGGTGAAGACGGCGGCGGTGACAAATGCCGCTCTGTATCAGATGCTTGTGGGCGATTCCCGATCTTCGGTTTTCAAATCTCAATTGAAGGAGGTGGCCCGCATCAAGAACCGTATCGTCAGGAACGACCCTTACGACCATGGAATCAGGCATATACTCAATTTCGGCCACACCTTCGGCCACGCTATCGAGGCCTACCGCCACCTGCCTCACGGCATCGCCGTGGGCATCGGCATGCGGGTGGCGATGTACCTCTCGGTGAAGAAACTCGGCCTTGCCGAAGAGGTGTATAATACATACTCCCAGTGGCTTAAGCAACAACTGTCCAGTTTCAATTTTCAATTTTCAATTTTCAATTTGAAGGACATCGAACAGATGCTTCCCCTGATGCACCAGGACAAGAAGAACGCCGACGGGGAGCTGCGCTGTGTGCTGCTACAGGAGCCCGGCGCTGCGGTCATCGACATAACGGTGTCCGACAACGAGGTGCGCGACGCCTTCCTGCAGCTTGCGAAAGGCTAAATGATGCCCACCGCCTGCATCAGACGGCGATAGTAGGAGGCTTTCTCTTCGAGCTTCATGGGGAAGGCCCTGGAGGAGGAGGGCATGCGCCAGAGGCGCAGGGTTCTGGTGGAGGATTTGATGGACCCCTCCGCCCGTTGGGCACCTCCCATCGACAGGGGAGGAATGGGAATGGAGAATTCGTTGCTCGCGCCCATGGCGGGAACGGGCACGCCGTAGTCCTCCGTGAGGACGGAGAAGCTCTTCTGGCCAGTGCACACCAGGTCGTGGCAGAGGGGTATCTGGCTCAGCAGCTGCGGGATGTCGGTTTTCTCGACGATTTGCAGGTCTTTGTCGGAGGCGTTGCCGCTGAGGCGGCGCACGGCGGAGGCGGTGTCGTAGATGGCGATGCCGCGCTCGCGGAGCAGGGCTTCGATGTCGGCCTGGCGGAAGGTCTTGTTTGTGGCGTCCACCAGCCGCCGGCTGTCGCCGAAGAACACCTCGCCGAAGATTTCCCACATCATGTTGGTCCTATTGGGATAAAAAAAGTCCATGCACCACCGCTTGCGCGGCGGCGGGAAGCTGCCGAGCATCAGCAGCCGCGCGTTGGGCGGCAGGAAGGGCCGCAGAGGGTGGCGCTCGATGGGTATTGGGTCGGGGAGGATTTCTTGCACGATGAGGGTCAGTTTATCTCGCTGTCTGCGAATTGTTTCAATGCGGTCTCCGACAGTCTTTGGACGGTCCACTCGTCCATGGGTACGGCGCCGATGGAGCGGTATACGTTCAATGCCGGCTGGTTCCAGTCGAGGCAGATCCATTCCATGCGGCCGCAGTTGCGCTCCACGGCCGTACGGGCCAGGTATTTCAGCAGGGCTTTGCCGTAGCCACGGCCGCGTTTTTCGGGGATGATGAACAGGTCTTCGAGGTAGAGACCTTTCCGCCCCACGAAGGTGGAGAAGTTGTGGAAAAAGAGGGCGAAGCCTATCGCTACGCCGTCCTCCTCGGCGAAGACCACTTCGGCGGAATGCTCCACGAACAGCGAATGACGGATGGTGGCTTCGTCGGCCACGACCTCGTCGGCACATTTCTCGTAGTCGGCCAGACGTTTGATGAATTCCAGGACGAGTCCTGCCTCGTCGGGCCTCGCGGGCCGGATGTTGAAACGGGGTTCCATAGTTGGTTGTTATTTGTTCATGTTTGCGGGCAGCATCTCGCAGATGCGGTCCTCTCTTATTATCTTCGGGGCAGATTTGCCGGCCAGCACCAACACTTTCTTGCCGTTGCGGTAGATGTGGAGCTGGCGGGAGCGCACCACAGCCGTCAGCTCAGGGTCCTCCTGCAGGGTTGTCCAGAGGCCATGGTAGAGGCCATCGGCATCGAACAGTTTCTTCTGCAGATGCGAGCACATCTGGGAGGTGTCGAGGGTGGTCATAGTGCTAAGCGGCGGGCGCCGTCGCCGATTTCTACGGGGATGATTTTGCAGTCCACGCCGAAGCGGTCGGCATAGGTGCGGCCAACCTCCTGGGAGAACCGGGAGACTTTGTCGTTGGCAATCAGGTTGATGGTACATCCGCCGAAGCCTCCGCCCATCAGACGTGCGCCGGCGACGCCCATGCGGCGGGCCTCGTCGACGAGGAAGTCCAGCTCGGGGCAGCTGACCTCGTAGTCGCGGCTCAGCCCCTCGTGGGTGAGGTACATCTGGCGGCCTACCGTCTCGTAGTCGTTGCGCTCCAGGGCCTCGCCGACGGCCTTCACGCGGTCGGCTTCGCCCAGCACATAGCGGGCACGGCGGTAGTCCTCGTCGGAGAGCGTGGGGCGCAGGGCTTCGAGCTGCTCCCAGGAGCAGTCGCGCAGCGTCTCCACGCCGGCGGCGGCAGCCACACGCTCGCAGGAGGCGCGGCGGTCGTTGTAGGGAGAGCCCACCAGCTCGTGCTTCACGCAACTGTTGACCAGCAACAGGCTGTAACCGTCAGGATTCCAGGGGAAATAACGATATTCGCCACTGCGGCAGTCGAGCCTCACCAGGCTCCCCTTGCGGCCGTGCATGGAGGCGAACTGGTCCATGATGCCGCACTTCACACCCACGTATTTGTGTTCCGTGGCCTGCCCGATGCGGGCCATCGTCATGCGGTCTAGGCCGCCGTGGTAGAGGTCGTTGAGGGCGAAGGCGAAGCAGCTCTCGAGTGCCGCCGACGAGCTCATACCTGCGCCGAGGGGCACATCGCCGCCGTAGACGGCGTCGAAGCCAGCCACCTGCACACCCGCCGCCTGCATCTCGCGCACCACGCCGTAGAGGTACATGGCCGCCACAGGGCCTTGCCACTCGCCCTCGACGGGGAAGCTGAAAGCCAGCGGCAGGTCGACGGCATAGGCGTTGACGGTGCCCGTCCCATTGGGGCGGACGATGGCGGTAATGCCCTGTGCCACAGCACCGGGGAAGACGAAGCCGCCGTTGTAGTCGGTATGCTCGCCGATGAGGTTGATGCGCCCGGGAGCGCCGTAGGCCGTCCCTTCGCCACCGAAACGGGAGGCGAATTCTTTTTTCAGATTGTCGATGTCTATCATATTTATCTGGATTTCTTGAATTTAAAGATGGTTGTACTCTCGAACACCTCGCCGGGATTCAGACGGCCTGTCGACTCCGGCCAGCTGCGGTTGGGCGAGTCGGGATACTGCTGTGCCTCAAGGCATACGGCGCTGCGACGAGGGTACTGGGTGCCGCCGCGACCGGCAACGCCGTCGAGGAAGTTGCCCGTGTAGAGCTGCAGGCCTGGGGCCGTGGTGTAGAGTTCCATGACGATGCCGCTGCGCTGCCCCTGCAGGACGGCGGAGGGGACATCGAGGCCCGGGTGGTTGAGGATGAAGTTTTGGTCGTAGCCGCTGCCAACGACCAGCTGGGGATGGCCGCACTCGATGTCGCGCCCGATGGGTTTGGCCTCGCGAAAATCGAAGGGACTGCCGTCGACGCTGGCGGCATCGCGGAGCGGTATCATGGTCTCATCCACAGGCATATAGCGGTTGGCGTCGATACGCAGGGTGTGTCCTTCGGCCGAAGGGCAGACGGTGCAGCCAGTGGTGCCGTCGAGGTTGAAATAGCTGTGGTTGGTCATGTTGATCACCGTGGGCTTGTCGCTGACGGCACGGTAGTCGATGCGCAGGGCGCGGTCGTCGGCGAGGGTGTAGCGCACACGGACATCGACATTGCCGGGGAAGCCGTTGTCGCCGTCGGGACTGCGAAGAGCCATCTCGACATGACGGTCGTCCGCGTCAACAATCTGGTATACAGAATACTGCCATCCGCGGGGGCCGCCGTGCAGGCAGTTGGGGCCGTTGTTTTGCGGCAGCTGGACGACCTCGCCGTCGATGACGACGCGCCCGCCACAGATGCGGTTGGCATAGCGCCCCACAACGGCGCCGAAGTCGGACAGGTGGGCTTCGGGCAGGTAGTCCTCGGGGCGTTCGAACCCCTGGACGACATCCACGCCGTCCACCCTCAGGCGCATGATGCGGGCACCGATGTTGGTAAGCTCGACGTCGAACCCCTTGCCGTCGGTCAAACAGCATACTTTCAGGTTGTTGGAGTGTGTTTCCATCATGGGATATGTTTATTTGTCCAGCGGGACAACAATCTGCTCGGTGAGGCGGCTGCGCTGCTCCAGAAGGATGGGGCGGCCGGCAACGATGCGGTCGATGACCTGCTGCGTGTAGTAACGGATGGTGACAAGCTGCAGGTTCTCGTTGTAACGCACACGGAACATGCTCTTTAACTCCTCAATCAGCCTTCCGATAAGTTGTGGGTTGTTGTCCACGCAGATGGAGAAACTCAAGGCGGAGTTCTGCATCAGGTTCACGCGCACACCTATCTTGCTGAGAATGCCGAAGATGACCTGCAGGTTGTCCTCGGCAATGAAGGAGTAGTCGCGGGGGTAGACGGAGAGCAGGATCTGGTTGTTACGGAAGATGTACAGCGGCGTTTCGGGGCTGATAGTATGATAGTTGCCGATAACGGAGCCCTTGGCCTCGGGATGGATAAAGGAGCGGATGTAGAGCGGGATGCCCATGTTCTGGAGGGGCTTGACGGTCTTGGGGTGGATGACCGAAGCGCCATAGTAGGCCAGCTCGATGGCTTCGTCGTAGGGTATCTCGTTGATTTTGACCGTGTCCGGGAAGAATTTGGGGTCGGCGTTGAGGAATCCCGGCACATCCTTCCAGATGGTAACGCTCTCGGCCCCAAGGCAGTAGGCCAGGATGGCGGCGCTGTAGTCGGAGCCCTCGCGGCCCAGGGTCGTGGTGGAGAACTGGAGGTTGAAGATGGAGAACTGCAGGTTGTCCTCCTCCTCTTTGGCGCCGGCGATGAAGCCCTGCGTCAGCAACACCTGCGGAGCACTGCCTTCCGTGTTCCATTGCTCGCTCATCGCCCTCCACCTCTCGGCCGTCTCCGTCCAGTCCACACGCCCTTCGCGGAAGTGGTTGTCGGTGACAACAAGCTTGCGCGCATCGGCCCATTGGGTGTTGATTCCATGGTGGTTAAGGTAGTGCGCGATGATGGTGGTGGAGATGAGTTCGCCGAAAGAAACCACCTGGTCGTAGTTGTAGTTGTAATGTTCCGACAGGGGCTGCAGAGTCGCGATGGTCTCGTCCAGTTCGTGCAGCAGGGACTGAATCTTGCCAACGAGCTCTTTGTCGTTTGGAATCAGTCCATTGGCAATGCCAAGGTGGTAGTCCTCCAACTGCTTGCGCAGGGTCTGACCTTGCGTTTCGCACTCCGGACTTCCGGGCACGAGTTTCTCCAGCAGGTTGGTGGTCTTGCCCATGGCGGAGACCACAACCACCAAAGGTTCTGATTCCAAGTGTGTTTGCACGATATGCGCCATGTTGCGCACGGCGTCGGCGCTATTGACCGATGCTCCTCCAAACTTAAAAACCTTCATCTCTCTTAACTACTTAACTACTGTCTACTTAACTACTCCGCTATGCCAACTCCCTCTCCATGTCGCGACGCGAGTCTTTGGCCTTGATGGTTTCGCGCTTGTCGTAGTGGTGTTTACCCTTGGCGAGGGCGATGGTGAGCTTGGCAAAGCCCTGGGGGTTGACGAAAAGCAGCTCCGGCACGATGGTGTAGCCGCGCTCTTTGATTTTGTTCTGCAGCTTGCGCAACTCGCGACGGTTGAGCAACAACTTGCGGTCGCGCTTGGCCTGATGGCCCCAGTAGGAGCCGAATTTGTACTCGGAGATGTGCATGTCACGCACAAACAGCTCGTTGCCCACGAAGGTGCACCAGGCGTCGGTCAGGTTGGCCTTGCCTTCGCGGATGCTTTTTATCTCGCTGCCCATCAGCACGATACCCGCCGTGTACTCGTCCATGAGGAAGTACTCGTAGGCGGCGCGTTTATTCTTGATTTCTATGATGTTCTTTTCTTCCATAACTTGTCCAGTAACGACAAAACGCAATATTTATTGTGTGGCATAGTGTTCGGCAATGCGGTCGAGGACTCCGAAGGTGGCCTCGGCCGTGGGCGTGGCGACAAGGGCGAGGCGGAACGGCTTGAAATTGAAGAGTCCACGGAAGTAGCTGCCATAGTGCTTGCGCATTTCGAAGATGGCCGTGCGTTCCCCTTTGAAGTCGATGGCTGCCTGCAGATGGCGACGGCAGACGGCCACGCGCTCGGCCACGGTGATCTCCCTCTCGGGCAGTCCCTGTAGGGCACGCTGGCACTGCTCGAAAATCCAGGGATTGCCGATGGCACCACGTCCGATGAGGACCCCGTCGACACCGTAACGAGTCATGTTATCAACGGCTTGCGCGGCCGATGTGATGTCGCCGTTGCCGTAGATCGGGATGTGGATGCGGGGGTTACGCTTCACCTCCCCAATCATGGTCCAGTCGGCAACGCCGCTATACATCTGAGCCTTAGTGCGTCCATGGATGCTGAGGGCCGCAATGCCCGTGTCCTGGAGTGCTTCGGCAAAATCGGTAACGGGCATGGAATCAGCATTGTATGCCAAGCGGGTTTTGACGGTCACCGGCAGGTGCGCCCGCTGCACCATAGCAGCGGTGATTCTAAGCATTTTAGGTATGTCCTGCAGGATGCCGGAACCGGCACCCTTGCCGGCCACCTTGCGCACGGGGCAGCCCCAGTTGATGTCGATGAAATCAGGCTCGGCCTGCTCCACCACCTCGAGGCACTGCAGCAGCTCCTCCTCGTTGGCGCCAAAGACCTGAATGCCAATGGGCCGCTGCTCCGGAGTGAAGCGCATCTTGCGCATGCTCTTCTCGGCGTCGCGGTTGAGGGCTTCGGAGGCTATGAACTCCGTAATCAACAGGTTGGCCCCCATCTCCTTGCACAGCTGGCGGAAGGGGAGGTCGGTGATGTCGTCCATGGGTGAGAGGCCTATGACGGGGGAGGTAATATTGTCCAGGTTCATTGTCTGCTATTCGTCAAGTGGTTCGTTGTAAAGGCTTTGTATCATATCGTCGTCGAAGTAGACCTGCTCTTCGGGATGGTTGGCTGCGCGCTGTATGGCGGCCTCGAGGCCCGTCAGTGCGGCGAAGGGTGCAAACTGAGCGGCGCGGTTCTCCAGGCTCATGCGCGGAAAGTGGGTTGACACATGGTGCGGCAGGTTGATGATATCGTCGTATTCCATAGCTCTAAACTCTTAATTCATAACTCCTAACTACGCCTTGTGCCCACCTATCTGGCGGTTGCGCTCGAGGGCTGTGGCGCCCTCCTTGAGGTCCATGCCCTTGAAGATGGCGTTCTTGTTGAACTTGCGTTTGATGTTGAGCACGGCCTCCTGCATGCGGCGCTCCTTGTCGAGGGCTGTCTTGACGGCCTTCTGCTCGCGTTCCAGCTGCTCGTAGTCGGTGAACATGTCGAGCTGTGTGGCGGGGTGTGTGGCACTGCTGTCGTTTTCGTCAACCACCTGGTTGACAGTGATGGTGAGGCGTCGGACGAGCAGCGTGGGGTCGACGCTCTGGTCGAACATCTGCATGACGGTTTCCGTCAGGATGCGTGCCGAGGAGGTGGGGCAGGGGAGGTTGGCGCCGGCATGGGCCGGTTTGGGCACATAGCGGCCATAGTAGTCGCCCACCACCTCGCCGGTGTAAGTGCCTTGTTTCAAGCTCTCTGCGTCGTAGTTGACATAGATGCCCACCTGACTGGTCACCATGCGCAGGCTCACCAGCTTGAGGGCCATGGCGTCCACCATCTCGCTCATCACCACGCGCGCCTTCTTGAAGGTGTAGGGTTCGGAAAGCACCTGGCCGGAACTGAAGGAGTTGCTGCGCGGGCGGTAGCTCTTGATGGCCTTCATGGTGCAGGGCTCCCAGCCCCAGGCGTGGTCGATGAGCAGCTCGGCGTTGACGCCGAAGAGTTTGTACAGAAGTCCTTCGTTAACAATAGATTGTCTGGCCACGTCGCCCATGGTCTGCATGCCGCAGGCTTCGAGCTTGCGCGCGATGCCGCGCCCCACACGCCAGAAGTCGGTCAGCGGCTGGTGGTTCCACAGCTGCCGGCGGTAGCTCATCTCGTTCAGCTCGGCGATGCGCACCCCGTCCTTGTCGGCGGGGATATGCTTGGCCACGATGTCCATGGCCACCTTGCAGAGGTAGAGGTTGGTGCCGATGCCGGCGGTGGCCGTGATGCCGGTCTCGCGCAGCACATGGGCAATCATGCGGCGCGCCAGCTCGTGGGGCGTCGTCTTGTAGGTTCCCAGATAGTTGGTGACGTCCATGAACACCTCGTCGACCGAGTAGACATGGATGTCCTCGGGGGCTATGTATTTCAGGTAGATGCTGTAGATACGTGCGCTGTAGTCGATGTAGTGGGCCATGCGCGGCGGCGCCACGATGTAGCCCAGGGCCTTCTCGGGGTGTGCGGCCAGGTCGCGGCTGTCGGTGGCTTCGCCCTGCAGCTGGTAGCCCGGGGCGTTGCGGCGGCGCTGGGCGTTGACCTGCCGCACGCGCTGCACCACCTCGAACAGCCGTGCGCGGCCGCCGATGCCGAAGGCCTTGAGCGACGGCGTCACCGCCAGGCAGATGGTCTTCTCCGTGCGGCTGGCGTCGGCCACCACCAGGTTGGTGGTCAGCGGGTCGAGACCCCGCTCGACGCACTCCACCGAGGCGTAGAACGACTTGAGGTCGATGGCTATGTATGTGCGGTTGG
This sequence comes from uncultured Bacteroidales bacterium, assembly GCA_937884485.1. Lineage (GTDB taxonomy): Bacteria > Bacteroidota > Bacteroidia > Bacteroidales > P3 > Colimorpha. The sequence goes on along the minus strand of CALGCG010000139.1, from coordinate 27,453 downwards.
CCGGCATGGGCGATGAAAAAATACTGACAAAGGGTTAACGCCGGACCATGCAAAATATTGTGTGCCGTCGCGGGGATTTTCCCTCCGTGACGTCCTCCGGCCGAAGGTCACGAAAGTTGGCACCGGACAGGTACCCAATTCGCCCCTTGTTCGGCCCTTCTTATATAGGAAGGGGCGAAGAGGGGGCGAGTTGGGGGCGCATGGGGTCGGAGAAGAAAAGGGTGTTGCGGTTTTGGAAAATTTGTTTATATTTGCAGTGGGAAAAAGAAAAGAGAAATATGGACAAGGAATTGGTTATCAAGTATCAGGAGTTTGATTTGGCGGCGATGCCGGACGCTGGCGACCGCGAATTGGTGCAAATGGCCGTTGAGGCTGCCGACGGAGCCTATGCCCCCTACTCGCATTTCCACGTCGGCGCGGCGCTTCGGTTGGCCGACGGCACGGTGGTGTGCGGCAACAACCAGGAGAACGGTGCCTATCCGTCGGGGCTGTGCGCCGAGCGCACGGCTGTCTTCGCGGCCTCGGCGCAGCGGAGGGATGTGCAAAGCTATGAGGCTCTGGCCATTGTGGGGAAAAACCAGGATGGCCGGCTCTGCGAGGCGTCGCCTTGCGGCGCCTGCCGACAGGTGCTGATGGAGTATGAGCAGCGTCAGGGGCATCCGATGCGGGTGCTGTGCTACCTGTCTGGAGACCGCGTGAGGGTGTTCCCGAGTGTGGCGAGTCTGCTGCCTTTCTCGTTCGAATTTTGACTTCCGACGGGGTCCCGGAGAGCCTTTCCAGGGGCTGCCATCCCCCGTGTGCACGAGAAAAATTGGATTTATTTAGTGCTGATTCCATGTGTTTTATGGTTGGATAAGGGGTTGTGATGCAAAAAAAATTTTTCCACAAAGGTTTTTCTTTGTACCTTTGCACACTTGTTTTAGGAAAAAAGAATAAATAAAATAATAATAACAAAAGGCACTTAGTGCGCTAAAAAAAACAAACTAACAAAATGGGAATTATTGGAAGTATTAGAAAACATTCGTGGGTGGCAGTACTGCTGGTCGGTATTGCTATTATTGCGTTCATCCTTGGCGACCTGACCAAGAACAACCGCGGTATACCCGACATGGGTTCTGTCAACGGCGAGGTGATGTCGCGTCAGCGTTTCGATGAGTTGGTCGAGCGTGCCGAGACCAACTACAAGATGCAGCAGCAGGTGGCCCAGGTTCCTTCGGAGATGCAGAGCCGCATCCGCGAGAGTGTGTGGGCCGAGTTTGTCGAGGAGACCCTCTTCGAGGAGCAGGCCGGCAAGCTGGGTCTGCAGGTGACCCCCAATGAGTTGGGCGACATGTACACCGGCAAATTCATCCACCCCTTACTCCGTCAGTATTTCACCAACCCCCAGACGGGCATCTATGACACCCTCGGCGTGCGCCGCACCCTCGAGAACCTCAGCGCCATGGACACCGCCCAGCGTCTGCAGTGGGTCGAGGTTGAACAGGCCGTGAAGAAAGACCGCATGCAGCAGAAGTATGCCTCGCTGATCCTCTCCGGCTTCTATATGCCCAAGGCCCTGGCCGAGAAGGTGGCCGCCTACACCAAGGAGGTCTCCAATGTCCGCGTGGTGGCCATGCCGTTCCAGAGCGTGAGCGACGACGAGGTGACCCTCGGCGATGCCGACTACAAGAAATACTACGACGAGCACAAGAACGAGTTCCGTGTGGCCGAGGAGCTGCGCGACGTCGAGTTCATCGTCTATCCTGTGAACCCCACCGCTCAGGACCTGGCCGACATCGAGGCCGGCATCCAGAAGACCTGGGCCGAGTTCCAGACCATCGAGGAGGCTGAGATCCCCTACTTCGTCAACGGCGAGTCGCACCGCAGCTACGACTCCTCCTATGTCAAGGCCAGCAGCTTCAAGGCTCCCCTGGATGCCCAGATCGAGGCCGCCAGCGCCGGCACTATGATTGAGCCCGCCATCGTCGGCAACGAGTGGATGATGGCCAAAGTGTTGGCCACCGCCATGCGTCCCGACAGCCTTCGCGCCAGCTACATCATGGTGCTGAGCGAAGAGGCCCAGGCCCCCCAGATTACCACCCGCAGCAAAGAGCGCGCCAAACAGTTGGCCGATAGCGTCATGGCTCTTCTCAATGGCAACAAGATGACCTTCGAGCAGGCCCTTGAGCAGTTCAGCGACGATCCTCAGAAGGCTGAGAACAAGGGCGACCTGAACTGGGTGCCCGATGGTGCTTATGGCTTCTTCAACGAGCAGGTTGTCAACACTCCCGTGGGACAGAGTTTTGTTGTTGCCGACCCCCGTGGCATCGGCTACATGGTGATCAAGGTCACCGACAAGACCCCCGCCACCAAGAAATACCGCGTGGCCCTCATCACCCGCGAGATTGAGCCCTCGAAGGCCACCAACGACGCTGTCTACACCGCAGCCCACAAGTTTGCCTCGCAGAACCGTACGCTGAAATCCTTTGAGGCCAGTGCCCAGCAGGAGAACCTGCAGGTGCGCAGCGACCGTTTGAATGCCATGTCGGAGAGCCTCTCCGGCGTCAAAAACGCCCGTGAGATTGTCCGTTGGGCTTTCAACAAGGAGACCCAGATGGGCGCTGTGGCCGACCAGGTCTACGAGTGCGACGGTGCCTATGTCGTCGCCGCCCTGAAGGAGGTCTACACGAAGGGTTTTGCCACGCTCGAGCAGGTGCGTCCGCTGGTTGAACAGGATGTGCGCCGCGAAAAGAAGGCCGAGCTGCAGCTGGCCCGTGCCGAGGAGGCCGCCAAGGTTGCCAAGGACATCAACTCCTTCGCCACCAAGATAAACACGACTGTCGACACCATCGACAGCGTGGCCTACGGCAGCAACTACTTCGGCAAGTTCGGCATGGAGCCCAAGGTGCTTTCCGTCATCGCCGCCACCAAGAGCGGTATGACCAGCCCCATCAAGGGCGCCAGCGCTGTCTATACCGTCCAGGTCGACGGCAAGGCCCCGGCAGAGGGCATGGATGCCAACCTGATGAAGACCCAGCTTGAGCAGGGCTACCGCAACAAAGTGCGTCAGATCACCGAGGTGCTGCGCCAGAAGGCCACCATCGTTGATACCCGCAACGAACACTTCTAAACCATAGTGGTCATCACATATCGGCGAGTCAACAGGTCTACAACAAGCAGACTCGTTGGCTCGCCGAGTTTTTATAGGACTGTCGCCGATGAAGATAAAAGAATGGTGGAATAGGTTGCGGAGTAAACCTGTGACCGATGTCATCAAGCACAAGCACCGTTTTGTGGTGATGGACACCGACACCTTCAAGGAAAAATTCTCCTTCCAGCTGTCGGGCACCAACCTTTTTGTCACCATCGGCATCACCGTCATCGTCCTTATCCTCCTCACCACGGTCCTCATAGCGTTCACACCGCTGCGCGAATGGATTCCCGGCTACACCGACAATGCCATGGTGGAGCAGACCTACGCCAATGCGCGGAAGATCGACTCGCTGGAGACCCTGCTGAGTGAGCAGGAGTGGATGGTGGGTACGATACAGGCCGTGCTGTCGGGCAAGGAGCTGGGCCGCGAGGCGGACTCGCTGCTGGCCGACTCGGGCAGCACGCTGCAGCAGACGGCTGCCGCCTACCGCCGCTCGGAGGAGGACTCGCTGCTGCGCCTCGAGGTGGAACGCGAGGACAACCGCTACGAGGTGAAGACCACGACGGTCGCGGTGCCCAACGCCGAGAGTTCGCCGGCCCTCTCGCACCTTTTCTATACGCCGTTGAAAGGGAAGATACTCAAAGCCTTTGACGCTCCCAGCCGCCACCTGGGCATCGACATCGGCGGCACCGCCGGGCAGCCGGTCTATGCCGCCTACGGTGGAACTGTCGTTTCGGCACAGTTCACTGCCGATGCAGGCTATGTAATTTCCATCCAGCACCCCGGCAACGTCATTACCGTATACCGCAATACCAACATGCTCCTCAAGCACCAGGGCGACGCCGTCAGGGCGGGCGAACCGGTGGCTTATGTGGGCACCTCGGGCATACAGGAATCCGGACCCCATCTGCACTTCGAGATGTGGGTCAACGGGTCGCCGGTCAACCCCGAAGAATACATCTCGTTTAACTAAATGAATACTACCACTACGAAAAGAATAGCCATACTGGGTTCCACCGGTTCCATAGGCACGCAGGCACTCAACGTCATCCGTCGCCACCGCGACCTTTTCGGGGTGGAGGTGCTGTGTGCCGGCAGCAATGCCGACCTGCTTATCCAACAGGCCCTGGAGTTTGACCCCAATGCCGTGGCCATTGCCGACGAGTGCAAGTACGCCCAGGTCAGCGAGGCCCTGCAGCCCCGGGGCATCAAGGTCTATGCCGGTGAGGGAGCCATTGCCGACCTCATGGAGATGGAGACCGTCGACCTTGTGCTGGCGGCCATCGTGGGTTTCGCCGGTTTGCGCCCCACGCTGCGCGCCATCGAGCACGGCAAGCCCATAGCCCTGGCCAACAAGGAGACCATGGTGGTGGCCGGCAGTATCGTCACTGCCGCCGCCCTGCAGCATCGTGTGCCCATACTGCCTGTGGACAGCGAGCACTCGGCCATCTTCCAATGCCTTATCGGCGAGGGTGCCATCGACAAGATACTCCTCACGGCCTCGGGCGGCCCCTTCCGTGGTCGCAAGCGCGAACAGCTGGAGGGCGTCACCCTGGAGCAGGCCCTGAACCACCCCAACTGGAAGATGGGCCGCAAGGTGACCATCGACAGCGCCTCGCTGATGAACAAAGGCCTGGAGGTGATCGAGGCCAAATGGCTCTTCGGCGTCGACGCGGAGGATATCGAGGTGGTGGTGCACCCGCAGTCGGTGGTGCACTCCATGGTGCAGTTCTGCGACGGCAGCATCAAGGCCCAGCTGGGCATCCCCTCCATGGAGACCCCCATCCAGTTTGCCTTCTCCTATCCCGAGCGCATCGAGAGCCACCTGCCAAGGCTCGACTTCGCCCAGTATCCCAACCTCACCTTCGAGAAGCCCGACCGCAAGACCTTCCGCTGTTTGGACCTGGCCTACCGGGCCATCGGGCGCGGAGGTAACATGCCCTGTGTGATGAACGCCGCCAACGAGGTGGCGGTGCAGCAGTTCATCGACGGGAAGATACGTTTCCTCGACATCGCCGACAGGGTAGAGGAGGCCATGCAACGCGCCCCGTTCATCGCCAACCCCACCCTCGACGACCTTTTCCAAACCGATAAAAACATCAGAATGCAATGAATTGGATAGCCCTTATCCTCAGCCTCTCCATCCTCGTGGCCACGCATGAATTGGGCCATCTGGCTTTTGCCAAATTGTTCCATACGCGTGTGCGTAGGTACTATATCTTTTTCAATTGGAAGTTCTCCATCCTCAAAGCCAAGAAGTTCGACGGCAAATGGCACTTCCTGTGGTTCAACGCCACCACGCCCGACAGCTGGGACGAGAAGAACCTGCGCCCCGAGGACCAGGACAACACCCTCTGGGGCCTGGGATGGATACCCCTCGGCGGCTACTGCGACATAGCAGGCATGATAGATGAAACCAAGGACAAGGAGGACCTTGAGTCTGAACCGCAGCCTTGGGAGTACCGCACCAAGCCTGCCTGGCAGCGCCTGTGCATCATTTCGGGCGGCGTGCTGGTCAACTTCGTCACCGCCATGCTGCTCTACGGCATCATCTTCGCCCACTGGGGCAAGGACGAACTGCCGATGCACAACGCCACCCACGGTTTCCAGTATGCCGAGGTGATGCTCGACGAGGGCTTCCAGAACGGCGACGTTATCTGCTCCATCGACGACTCGGTGGTGGACGACTACACGGAGGCCAACAAGATGCTCCTCTTGGGCGATGCCCGCCAGGTTACGGTGCGTCGCGGCGATTCCACCGTCACCCTCAACCTCAGCGGCCACCTGGCGGAGCGCGTCAACCAGGAGCGTGTCAAGCAGCTCATGACCCTCCGCACCCCGTTTGTGGTCAAGTCCTTCGTCTCGGGCTCCCCTGCCGAGAAAGCCGGCATGATGGCTGGCGACAGCGTGGTGAGCCTCGACGGGCAGCCGATGCACATCTTCCAGGACATCACCCCCTACCTGGCCGAGAAGGCCGACCAGACGGTCATGGTGGGCTTCTACCGCCAAGGACGGCTCGACTCACTGCCTGTCGCCGTCAACAGCAAGGGCAAACTCGGCGTGCAGTGCGAGAACGATCTGTCCAAGCTTTTCTCCTCCGAGCTCCTTGTCCATACCGACTACAACCTCTTCGAGGCCATCCCGGCAGGCATTGCCCACGGATGGAACCAGCTGGTCACCTATGTCTCTGGCCTCAAGATGCTCTTTGCCCCCGGCGGAGCGCAGAATCTGGGCGGTTTTGGTGCCATGGCCGACCTCTTCCCCGACCACTGGGACTGGCAGGCCTTCTGGACCCTCACGGCCCTCCTGGCCCTCATCCTGGCCTTTATGAACGTTATTCCCATCCCCGGCCTCGACGGCGGCCATATCCTCTTCACCCTGTGGGAAATCATCACCCGTCGCAAGCCCTCGGACAACTTCCTCTCCTACGCCCAGAGCATCGGCATGTTCCTGCTGCTGGCGCTGATGATTTTTGCCAACGGCAACGATATCTGGCGGTGGCTGAGCGGTAAATTTTAGTTGCAGGCAATGAAAAAAATAGATCGTCTCATACTCCGTTCCTTCATCGGCCCGCTGGTGCTCACCTTCACCCTCTCGGTGCTGGTGCTGCTGATGCAGTTTGTGTGGAAGTATGTGGACGACCTGGTGGGTAAGGGTCTCGAGTTCAGCGTCATCGCCGAACTGCTGATGTATGCCTCCGCCACCTTTGTCCCCATGGCGTTGCCTATTGCTGTGCTCTTCGCCTCCATCATGACCATGGGCAACTTCGGCGAGAAGTACGAGCTTGTGGCCATGAAGGCCGGCGGCATATCGGTGCGCCGCGCCATGATGCCTATGGCCGTAGTGGTGGTGTTGCTAACAGGCATGGCTTTTTATTTCGCCAACAACGTCATGCCCACGGCCATGCTCAAATACCGCATGACGCTCTACGACATTACGCGCAAGAAGCCGGCCGTCAATATCAGACCTGGCGAGTATTACAAAGAGTTCGATGGCTATGTCATCCGTGTGGGTGCCAAGGGGCGCGACGGCCGCACGCTGCAGGATGTCATCATCTACGACCACTCGCGGGGAATGTCCGAGACGACGGTCATTGTCGCCAAGCGAGGTGTTATGCAGGCCTCGCCCGACAACCAGTATCTCAAGTTCACCCTCTTCGACGGCTACTCGTACAACGAGGAGACATCGGGAGATAATTATCGCAAGCGTCCGCTGACATCCATAGGTTTCCGTCAACAGTCGCTCAATTTTGACATCTCCTCCTTTGCCTACAATAAGAGTGTCGAAGAGAACTTCAAGGGCAGTTATCAAATGATGAACATCAATCAGCTCGACACCTCTATCAACCACCTCCAGCAGGGTCTTGTTGAACGCATGGAACAGTATCATTCCAATATGGTTTCCAACCTCCGTGCGTGGGCGCAATATTCTGTTTCCGACACGATAACGCATGCTGCCCACCCGGTCTCCGTTGACAGTCTGCTATGCAGTCTCTCTGCCAAAGACCGCCGCTCGGCGCGTCTCCATGCCCGCAACGCTGTTATCAGTGCCCAGCAGGATGCCAAGATGTATGCCGAAATGATTACTGACGACCACGAGTACATCAACCGTCACTATATCGAGTGGCACCGTAAATTCACTCTTTCTGTGGCCTGTCTTCTTTTGTTCCTCATCGGGGCTCCCTTCGGTTCCATTGTACGCAAGGGAGGCTTGGGGCTGCCGTTGGTGGCGTCGGTGGGCTTCTTCGTGCTCTACTATGTGGTGGGCATGATAGCCGAGAAGGCCGTGCGCGAGTCCGCCCTCGGCCCCGAAGGCATGTGGATTTCGTCGTTGGTCATGTTGCCTATAGGTATTGTGCTGACGCTTCAGGCCACCACGGACTCCTCCTTCTTCGACGGTTCCTCGTGGCGGAAGTTCTTCCGCCGCCTGTTCCGCCGAAAGCAAAACTAACTGATTATCAGAAAATATTCATCCTCAGGGAGGCTCGTTTTCCGTCACCCATACCTTTACCGACGGGAGGATGCATTCTGTCCGCTGGGCATGGATGTAGGGGTGTAGAAGTGTTAAAATTTCATAAAAAAGAGAGGTGAGTGAAATTTTTCTACCCTTTTTTGTGTCTATATAGTTAGAACGGATAGTATGTCTAACGAAAAACGATACACAATGAAAAAGACCCTAACCTTTGCGCTCCTCGCGCTGCTGGCAATCACCGCCCACGCCCAGCATTTCGACTGGGTGAAGTCCTACTCCGGACAGGAACCGACGGGCAAATTCTGGAACTACATCGTCAGTTCCGTCACCGATTCCCACGGCAACCTCTATGTTGCGGGACAGTTCGCCAACGGCGCCACCATCGACGGCCAAAGTCTGTTGCCCTTCTCACCACATGGCGGAGATATAAATAATCCCAACGCGTGTATAATGAAGATTTCTCCTGATGGCAATATTTTGTGGAAGAAAATTCTGCACAGCAATTATGGGACTCCGTCTTCAATCCATAGCATCCAGCTTGTTGGCGATACTTCGCTATACGCCTACGCCTCTGTCTGCATCCCCATGTTTGATGACGAATATCTTTATTATTACGATACGCTGATTACCCGGAACAATCTCCAGTATTTGTTGACAACCGATAGTATGGCGGCAGACATGACGACCTCTGCCATTGCTGTATTCGATGTCGATGGACATTTGAGGGAGAACACAATCTTGTGTATGGCATACAAAGATAGTCGTGGAAACATTATCACACTCGACAAGCAGACAAACAATGCGTTTGATTCCGTTTACATTGCGGTACAGCCATTCAAAGCCGGTGTTTTTTGTGTAGACACTCAAGGGAACATTTTCATAGGTCACCGGTCAACCGATGCAATGTGGCTCTTCTGCGACACTTGCGCTAACCAGTCGCAATACTATGATTTAAGCAACGGCAGGATAAGTGAAATCGTCATAATGGTAAACGGACGGCAGGCGTTTAGCGACACTCCGTCAAGTCATCCAACCACAAGCAACTACAGAATAATGAAATTTGCCCCCCATTTTGAAGATATGTCTGAGTGTAGATATGTTTTCTCGGGAGAAACAACTGCGTGGGAATATGCTGCAAACATGCAACTCTGTTCCGATTCCGACAACAATATTTATTTGCTTTGCAACGCAAGTGTCAGGGACAACCCGTCGATAGTGTCTTTAAATGGCAGCAATGGCATGTCCGCCCGAATATCCCACACGGAAGACGGAATGGTTATCAAGTTTGACAACAGCCTGACTCCTCTTGGAATAACTCAATTAAATTTGAATGATGACAACTATAGCTATCCTATGAGTTCCTCCATCTTCAACCATGTTCTTTTTGACAGCGACTCCAACTCTATGATTATTATGGGTTCCATCTACCGCCCCGAAGACGAGTACGCCTTGGGTACGCACATCAACGGCGCAGCCGTGGAAACCGGAGCAGCTAATGCCTATTTCATAAGAGTAGACAGAACAACAAACATGCTCCAGTCGTGTGGCATGGCGCAATCTCCTTTCTACACAACACTTGTTACCATGAAAGACAACATGAACGCATGTGCGAAAAACGGACGTATAATAGCTTATGTGGGTTTCAAGGGGGGATTGCAGGCTGGGGACAACACAATAAACATCAGAAGCAACAGACTTGGAGCCGGAATCTACCAATGGGATTATGCTGGCAACTGCATCGGCTTCATTGATTTGAATTATGAGGCAGACAACCTTATGATGTCATCGAGCCTTGCACTAATCGACAGCATATTGTATATTTCTGGCGGCATGACCCAACCCATTCAGTTTGCCGACACCGTCATATACCCATCTGGCAACAGTATGGCATACATAGCTAAATACACTGACACCGCGTTTATGACCCCCTACGTCCACACAGACGACCCCGGCGAGGTAAACATCACGCTTGTGGAGGGAGGAAACGCTTTCGTGGCATACCCAAATCCCTTCCGGCAGAGCGTGAAGATAAGAGTTGAAAGTGGAGAATTGAAAGTTGAAAATGGTGTTGCCACCGCCTGGCTCACCGATATAATGGGCCGCCGCGAGGAGGTACGCCTTACCCCCGACGGACCCGGACAGTACACCCTCGACTTCACCTCCCGCAGCGCTGCCCGGACCTCCACTGGAGGTCCTCTTCTCCTCACCCTCACCACCGCCGACGGCAAGCAGCACACCGTCCGCCTGCTGAAGCAGTCGGACATCTTCGGGGAGTGATTCTTGGACCGAAGGATAACCGAGACCAGACCGAAACCGAACCGAAACTCAGACGGCGTTATCTACTAAATTATCAGACGGCGTTATCTACTAAATTATTGGAATATAGACTTTTTATAGTGAAACGGCAAAAAACATTTTGCCGTTTCGACATTTATGCGTATCTTTGCACTTATTGACAACAAGCAAACATAAATAATAACACATTAAACGATTGAACATTATGGCAAAAGAAGTGAACGACGCCGATGCGATGAAGCTGGAAAAGCTGAAGATTCTGCAGAGCACGCTGGACAAGATTGAGAAGAGCTACGGCAAGGGCTCCATCATGAAGCTGGGCGACCGTCCGGACGAGCAGCTGGACGTTATCTCGACCGGCAGCATCAGCCTGGACATGGCCCTGGGCGTGGGCGGATTCCCCCGCGGCCGCGTCATCGAAATCTACGGTCCCGAGAGTTCCGGTAAGACCACCCTGGCCATCCATGCCATCGCCGAGTGCCAGAAGAACGGCGGCATCGCCGCTTTCATCGACGCCGAGCATGCCTTCGACAGCTTCTATGCCAAGAAACTGGGTGTGGACGTGAACAACCTCCTCGTCTCGCAGCCCGACAACGGCGAGCAGGCCCTCGAGATTGCCGACAACCTGATCCGTTCGGGAGCCATCGACATCATCGTTATCGACTCCGTGGCCGCCCTGACGCCCAAGGCCGAAATCGACGGCGACATGGGCGACAGCAAGGTGGGCCTGCAGGCGCGCCTGATGAGCCAGGCCATGCGCAAGCTGACGGCCACCATCAGCAAGACCAACTGCTGCTGCATCTTCATCAACCAGCTGCGCGAGAAGATCGGCGTCCTCTTCGGCAACCCCGAGACCACCACCGGCGGCAACGCCCTGAAGTTCTACGCCTCGGTGCGCATCGACATCCGCCGCACCCAGGCCATCAAGGACGGCGACCAGAACATCGGCAACCGCGTGAAGGTGCGCGTGGTGAAGAACAAGGTGGCGCCCCCCTTCCGCCAATGCGAGTTCGACCTGATGTTCGGCGAGGGCATCAGCAAGCTGGGCGAGATTATCGACCTGGGTGTCGACCTGGACATCATCCACAAGAGCGGTTCGTGGTTCAGCTACGGCGACGCCAAGCTGGCCCAGGGGCGCGAGGCCCTCAAGCAGCTCCTGCGCGACAACCCCGAGCTGTGCGACGAGCTGGAGCAGAAGATCCGCCAGGCCCTGAAGGACAAACAAGACGCCGAGCTATAATCAGTAACCACTAACCCATAGCCCTTTCATGTACGTCATCGACGAAGAACGCGAAGAGCGCGACATACAGGCCAAATACGACGAACTCATCGAAGCCTGCCGTGCGCTGAAGCCCCTCACCCCGGACGAGGAGGCGAACATCTTCCGTGCCTTCCAGATGGCCAAGAAAGCCCATGCCGGCACCCGTCGCAAGAGCGGCGAGCCCTACATCTTCCACCCGCTGGCAGTGGCCCTCATCGCCGCCAAGGAGGTGGGCCTCGGCCCCACGGCCGTCATCTGCGCCCTGCTGCACGACGTGGTGGAGGACACCGAGATCACCCTCGACGAAATCCGCGTCGTCTTCGGCGACCGTGTGGCGCGCATCGTCGACGGAGTGACCAAGATAGAGGACGTCATGATACTCCAGCAGTCGGAGAGCAAGCAGGCCGAGAACTACCGCAAGATACTGCTCTCGATGTGCAACGACGCCTACGTCATCTTCCTCAAGCTCTGCGACCGCCTGCACAACATGCGCACCCTGGGGTCGATGAAGGACACCAAGAAGCTCATCATCGCCTCCGAGACCTCCTACCTCTACATCCCCCTGGCCCACCGCCTGGGCCTCTACACCATCAAGACCGAGCTGGAGGAGCTGGTGATGAAATACACCAACCCCGACAAATACAACGAGATTGCCGCCAAGATTGCCGCCACGGCGGGCACCGAGGAGAAGCTGAAGAAATGCCTCACCGCCCCCGTACGCCAAATCCTCGACAGTCACGGCTACCAGTACACCCTGAAGTCGCGCGTCAAATCGGTCTACTCCTGCTGGAAGAAGATCGAGAACAAGCATGTCTCCTTCGAGGAGATCTACGACCTCTACGCCATGCGCATCATCCTGCACGGCGTGCCGCGCGACAAGGAGAAGGAGGAGTGCTTCAAGGTCTACGCCCTCATCTCGCAGCAGTTCGACCCCAACCCCACGCGCTTCCGCGACTGGATTACCCATCCCAAGAACAACGGCTACGAGAGCCTCCAGACCACCGTCATGACGCCCATAGGCACCTGGGTGGAGATACAGATACGCACCGAGCGCATGGACACCATAGCCGAGAAAGGCATGGCCGCCCACTTCCTCTACAAGGAGGCCCACCCCGAGGAGAACATCGAGAACAACCCCGTCGAGGAGTGGCTCATGCAGATACGCACCTCGCTGGAACAGACCGACAAGAGCGCCCTCGACCTGGTGGAGGAATTCAAGGAAGCCCTCTACACCAAGGAGATATACCTCTTCACCCCCAAGGGCAAGACCGTCACGTTGCCCAGCCGCAGCACAGTGCTCGACTTTGCCTACGCCATCCACACCGACCTCGGCACCCATTGCATCGGCGCCAAGGTCAACGCCCGCGTGGTGAGCCGCAACGAGCGCCTCCACACCGGCGACCAGGTGCAGGTGCTCACCACCGCCAACACCCTCCCCTCCGAGGAATGGCTCGCCCAATGCCAGACCCCCCACGCCAAGGAAGCCATCAAGGACTTCCTCCGCTCGCACAAGAAGGAGTATGCCGCCGAAGGCCGCCGTCGCCTCAAGGGCTACATGGACAAGCTGCGCCTCAAGGACAACCCCCAGAACTGGGGCCAGCTGAAACGCTTCCTCGGCAACGCCTCGGACATCGACGTGCTCTACGACCTCGCCGTGGGCACCGTCACCGAGCACCAGGTGGCCGAATGCTTCGGCAAGGCACGCCCGGAACCCAACCTCATCTTCCTCGACCGCTACAAGGAGGAGTCCACCCCCTTCCTGCTCGACAAGGAATACGAGCACCTGCCCACCGAGACAGCCCCCTGCTGCAAGCCCGTGCAGGGCGACCAGGTGGTGGGCATCGTGCAGGGCGACCGCATCATGGTGCACCGCACCAACTGCCGCGAAGCCATGAAAGAGATGGCCAACCACGAGAACCACATCGTCCGCGCCAAATGGCGTCCCGGCGAGCAGCTCTCGCTCCTCACCGGCATCTCCCTCACCGCCATCGACCGCAAGGGTCTCCTGCAGGAAATCACAGGCCACATCTCCGAGGAAATGGACCTCAACATGCGCGCCATCACCCTCGAAGCCTCCGAGGGCGTGGCCCGCGGCATCATCATGCTCTATGTCAACAACGTGGAAGGCCTCAACGGCCTCATCGCAAAACTCAAATCCATCGATGGAATCGAAGACGTTAGACGCATTTAAGCGCCTCTCCGACATACTGGACACCCTGCGCCGGGAGTGCCCCTGGGACCGCAAGCAGACCATGAAAAGCCTCCGCTACCTCACCATCGAGGAGGTGCACGAACTGAGCGAAGCCATCGTGGCCCTGGAAAACAGACAGTCCGACGACGACAGCGCCCGGCTGACCGCCGACCTGAAAAAGGAACTCGGCGACCTCGCCATGCACATCCTCTTCTACAGCAAGATAGCCGAGGACGAAGGCCTCTTCACCACCGCCGACGTCTACAACACCATCTGCGACAAACTCATCTCGCGCCACCCCTTCATCTACGACCGCGAGAACTACCATGGCGAAAACTGGGAACAGCTCAAAATGCGCGAAGGGCGCAAGAACGTCCTCGAAGGTGTCCCCGCCTCGCTGCCCACACTGGTCAAGACCATCCGCATGCAGGAGAAAGTGCACGGCAGCACCGACAACACAGCCACACCCACCGAAATGACCGAAGAGGACTTCGGACAGAACCTCTTCGACCTCGTCGACTGGGGCCGCCGCCACGGCATCAATGCCGACGACGCCCTCGCACTTGCCAACCAGCGTTTCGCCGACGAACATTCCAAAGGGGTAAAATAACCTTGGATTTTAACTTAAAAACAGTTAAAAACACTCCTCGGTCCTGTTTTGACCGAAATACCTATCATCCACCTATTTACACCCTACCAACTCCCTACCAACTCCCACCTCGATGGGAGATGATAGGGGGAAAACAGGCCGGTGGTGCGGACCGGATTCCTCACCGCCATCAGTTGGCCGTCTATGACAAAAAAACTGTTTGAAAAAACAAATTTTGCCATTTTTCAAAAAAAACGTACTTTTGCAATCAAAATCACTAATAATTAATTACTAAAAATCACTAAAAATGAGAAAATTTATTAATTTAATGGCTTTTGCGGCAGTACTATTCGTACCGTGGCACGCCAAAGCGCAATGCACAGATGGCACCCCCTGCCAATTCACCGTTGCCGGAGAAGACTCATACGGCGACGGATGGGAAGGCAGCCTGACCATCTACCGCAACAATGTACAAATGAGCACCTTCACCGTGAGCGAAGAAACCAACACCGAGACCTTCACGGTATGCCAAGGCGATGTAATCCGGATTGATTGGACCGGTTCCGACTATTATTCGGAGAACACCTTTACCATTACCGGCGGCGACGGCACAATGTATGTCAACAATGCCCACGGCTACACCTATGCCCCGAGTGGCACGGTAGTGGAATTCATGGCCTGCCCCACATGTCTGCCCGTGCGCAACCTGACCACGCTGAATACCGACAGCAGCAGTATCACCATTTCGTGGACCGACCCCGCCAACAGCGGAGCCACCTACAGCGTGGCCTACTGGAGCAACGGCGATACCATGTGGACCACCACCGCCGACACCTTCCTCACTGTCACTGACCTCAATGCCAGCACTCCTTACCACTTCAGGGTGCGCGCCATTTGCTCGTCGACCGACTCGTCGCTCGCAGCCAACGCCATCTTCCGCACCGCCTGCGGCGAAATAGCCCTGCCCTACTACGTCGACTTTGAAGATGCCGCCTTCAACGGTGCCTGGTATCCCTGCTGGGACAGCGTCATCCATGCCGGCACCGACCCCTCGGTCAATAGCGAGAACAGCCCCGGCAACCACACTCCCGGCGGCACCTATTCCATGTATCTGCAAAGCAACGGCTCCGAAAACTACAACCTGGTGGTTTCGCCCCGTGTGCCCCTGGCTGGCGACCAGATCTTTGTCAGCTTCTGGGCGCGCGTAACCTCGTCGAACAACGCCTGGCTCAAAGCCGGTGTAATGACCAATCCGCGCGACACCAGCACCTTCATCCCCCTGGTACAATGCAGCGGCAACAGCTGGACAGAATATTCCTTCAGCACCTCGTCTCTCGACCCCAATGCCACCTACTATATCGCCTGGCTCGGATATGGCATATCCTCCTATGGCGGCAATGCCTTCATCGGCAAATTCGACGATATCGTCATCCGCGAGGACAACGGCTGCAACAAACCCAGTATGGCCGTGGTGGACAGCGTGGCCCCCTACGAGGCCTACCTCACCTGGACCAGCGGCGGCGCCAGCGCCTCGAGCTACGACCTCTTCTATGGTACGCAGAACAATATTGACAGCGCCGCCGTAATCAACAACATTGCAGCTTCCGACGACACCATACACTACACCCTCTCCAGCCTTCTGCCCCAGACCACCTATTATGCCTGGGTACGCACAGCCTGCGGCAGCGAGACGGCCGACGCCAAAGTCTTCGACAGCTTCACCACCCAGCTCACCTGCGCACCGGTAATCAACGCCGTCATGGGCAATGTCAGCTATACCGCAGCGCAAATCTCGTGGGCCTACGACACCACTCAGGGATTCCCCTCCAGCGGTGTGCAGATCACCCTCGTCGACAACGACGACACCACCATTGCCCCCGAGGTGGTTGATGTTACCGGCAACAGCTACACCTTCAACAACCTCCTTGCGTCGCACAACTATACAGCCACCCTGCGCAACCTTTGCCAGGCCGCCAATCCCGATCCCGACACGGCAACGGCAGCAACGGTCTCGTTCACGACCGCTTCGTGCAACGAGATTGCCGGCGGCACCAACAGCAACGACAACATGCCCCTCAACGCCTACTACAATTACTCCTTCTCTCAGACAATCTATCCCAGCAATGTCATGCCCGGCGTCGACACCATCAACGGCATAGCCTACAAGGCGGTCTCCGGCAACAGCGCGACCCGCACCGTCGACATCTACATGGGACACACCACCGAGAGCAGCCTTGGCGACAACTCTTTGCCTGTCAACGGAATGACACACGTCCTCACCAGCGGAAGCTACACCATCAATACTGATGGATGGTCCCAGATTCTGTTCGACACCGCTTTCGTCTACAACGGCACCGACAACCTTATCGTCACCGTCGTCGACAACACTGGAAGCTACATATTTTCACGCCCCTATTTCCAGACCCACAGCACACAGAATCTCACCATCAGTGCCTATAATGACGACAACACATACAACCCGACCACAGCAGTCTCTGCCAACGTTGCCAGCAACTCGCCCGACATTCGCTTTGTTGCCAACTGCGAAGTGCCGGAATGCTTTGCTCCCATGATGACCCTTGGCGACATTGACAGCAACAACATCACCGTCAACTGGGAGGCTGTCGGAACCGAAAGCGAATGGGCTGTCGGCATAAAAACCGCCGAAAGCACCGCCATTGCCTGGGAGTCCTCCACAACCACCAGCAACACCTACACTTTCAGCAACCTCGGCGCCAATACAGCGTATGACATCTATGTGGGCTCTCTCTGCAACGGCGACACACTCATATCCACCGTACGTGTCAAGACCCTCTGCGGATCCATGACCCTGCCCTACACAACCGGCTTCGAAGGTGACAACTTGAACGACAATCCCTCCTGCTGGACCATAATCAACGGCTACACCTACAGCCAATACGATTACGCCACGGGCAGCTATATCAACTATCTCTATCCCATCGTCGACGCCAACGCCAACACCGGCAACCAGGCCCTGACCCTGCGCGGCCAGAACAGCAACACCCTGATTGCTTCCAGCGCTATTCCCTCCTCGGCCAACAGCATCTCCGTCAGTTTCTGGGCGGAGAACTCCATCTCCTACGGCACTGGCGCACTGCAGGCAGGCTTGCTCACCGACCTCACCGATGCCAACACTTTTGTCCCGATGGTAGACATCAACAGCGACGGGGACTATGCCCTCTATGAGTTCCAAGCCTCCCTCGCCTACGACAGCACCTACTACCTGGCCTTCCGCTACAACGCCAGCACCAACTACAGCTATGCCTCTGTCGACGATATCAACATCCGCACCGACGATGGCTGCCACCGTCCGACCAACATCACGGCCGTCGGCACCGCTGTCAATGAAATCGAGATGAACTGGGACAACGACGGCGCCAGCAACAACTTCGCTGTCCAGTACCGTCAGCGCGGCACCACCGAATGGAGTGTTCTGGACTTCACCGGCTCAACAACCTATATCTTCTCCAACCTCGATACTGCCACAGCCTATGAACTCCGCGTGGGCAGCATCTGCACCACCGACACCCTTTGGAACACCTCCGCCATCTATGCCAAGACACTGTGCGCACCGATGACCATGCCCTACTTCGAAGGCTTCGAGAACGACATGGCCAACGAAGAACCCACATGCTGGAACATCAGCGGTCAGACCTACTACTACAGCTACTACAACACCACCTACCCCGCCGTCACCACCAGCGACCCCCAATCAGGCAGCAATGCTCTTGAGTTCAGCTCCCTCACGGGTCCCACCATTGTCAGCTCGATGGCCGTTCCTCTGCCTGGCGACTCCATCTATGTGAGTTTCTGGGCCAAGCTGCAGGGCAACCCCAACCTTGAAGCCGGTGTCATGACCAACCCCGCCTACGACACCTCCTTCATCCCCATGCTCACCATTAACAGCGGCGTCGATTACGCCCGCTACGAATTCAACACCTCTACCCTCAACAACCTGGAGACCTATTATGTGGCCTTCCGCTACACTGCTTCGAGTTCCTACATCTCCGCCTCTGTCGACGACATCACCATCCGCCGCGACGAGGGTTGCATGTATCCCTCCAGCCTTGCCGCTGCTCCGACGAGCAACAGCGCCACCCTGTCCTGGCACAACGCCGGTGCTGCCGGCACCTTCGCCATCGAATACCGCACTGCCGGCGGCACCTGGAGCACTGCCCAGACCACGACCGACACCACGTTCGACCTCAACAACCTCAACGCATCTACAATGTACGAGGTCCGCGTGGGCTTCCTCTGCGGCACCGACACGCTATGGTCGCTGATGTCTTTCGCCACCGATTGCGGTATGATAGCCCTGCCCTATTCCGAGAACTTCAACAGCACCGCTAACGGCAGCATGCCCCCCTGCTGGACCTACGACAGCCAGGTTGATGTCTATGATGAAGGTATCATGTGGCACACCTACACCGGCAACGGCAGCTCCGTGGCCGTGGTACCCGAACTGGACGGCAACATATCCAAACTGCAAATCACCTTCAAGGCCAAGCTGGGACTCCTCTCTGAAGGCGACGCCATCCTCATCGGCATAGCCGACCATGCAGGCACCCTCCTGTCCTGGCTTGACACCCTGACCAACCCCGAGCAGTCGCGCGAAGGTTTTGTCTCATTCACCGTCTACTTCCCCAACTACATTATACCCGCCAATGGCGTTCGCGTGGCCCTGGGTCACACCCTGAACACCAACAACTGGGCACTCATTGACGACATCAACATCATCGAGCTCCCCGATTGCTATCCTGTGGCCAACCTCACCGGACACAACCTCGACGACATTGAGAACACCACCTTCACTTGGCATTCCCAAGGCTATGCTACCGAGTGGCAGGTCTATGTAGACACCGTCACCGTCGGTATCGACTCCCTCGAAACGCTGCCCGACAGCCTCTTCACCACCGTCTATGACACCTCCTACACACTGCCCATCGGCGCCATTCAGGGTGGCGGCATATACAACTTCTATGTCCGCAGCCAATGCAGTGGTAACACACATAGCAACTGGGTGACGCGTGAATTTGGTGCCGGAAGCATCATCATGAACGACGGCACCGTGTCCGACACCGTGGAAGGTTGCGGTTTCGTGGTCTACGACAACGGCGGCCCCATTGCAGGCTACCATCCCAACAGCAACTCCTCTTTGGTTCTCCGTACTGAAAATGCCGGTAGCCAGTTGCAGATCTTCGGCGGCAAGTTCGGCTTCGGCTCCGATCCTGCCACCCTCACCGTCTATGACGGCGAAGGCACCACCGGCGACGTGCTCTACACCTACAACACTGTCAACGGCCGCGACACCCTGCTGAACACTATCCTCGCCACCTCTTCAAACGGTTCCCTTACCATCACCTTCACCTCCAACGGCAGCATGTGCCACACAGGTTACGAACTCTACGTCCGCTGCACCGACGGCGCCCTCTGCCCGCGGCCCACACAGCTGCAGGCCGAGATGACCTCCGCAACCACTGCCACTGCCACATGGCAAGGCACAGCCTCGAACTACAACTTCTACTATCGTCTTAATGGCAGTGCCACCTGGGTGCGCCAGGCCGTCAACACCAACAGTATCAACCTCACAGGCCTCACCGCCGACACCGTCTACGACATGTACGTTGTGGCTCTCTGCTCTGCCACCGACAGCTCATCGGCCAGTGTCATACGACAGCTCAGAACCTACGGCAGCACACCCGAACGCCAGGTCTTCACCGTCGTAGTCAACTCTGCCGACGCCTCCATGGGCACCGCAACTGCCGACCACACCGGCGAGGTCGAAGAGAACACCTTGGTGACCGCCACTGCCACTGCCAACAGCGGCTACCGCTTCACCAACTGGACCTCCAACGGCTCCGTCGTCTCCACAGACAACCCCTACTCCTTCACCCTCACAGCCAACATCACTCTCACGGCCAACTTCGAGAGCACCGGCAGCGAGCCCCAAGGTATCGATGACATCAACTCCGCCAACATCGCCCTCTACCCCAACCCGGCCCACACCTCGGTCACCCTCACAGGCATCAGCGGTCAGGCCACGGTTACTGTGGTTGACATGAACGGACGCGAGGTCCACACTCAAGCAATCAATAATCAAGCAATCACCCTCGACCTCACGGGCTATGCTCAAGGCGCCTACTTCGTCCGCATCACCGGCGAGCAGGTCAACGTCATCCGCAAGCTCATCGTGAAGTAACACCATCAAAAACATGCAGGCCTCGTGTCTGCAAACAAAATGGCTCCCTGCACACCAATTTGTGCGGGGAGCCTTTTTTTTATACTATTTGTCGTCCCATCCATCTCTCTTCGCATTGCAACCCCATTCCTACTCCCTGGCATCACACTCCCAATAATAATATATCGAAAAAGATTTGCAACAAAAAAACCGCCTTTTCAGGCGGCTTGAAGTTTCTGTACACCCAAAAGGATGTAACTGGATTCATTGCAGCTTGGCCAGGGCCTCTTTGATGCGGCGGAGGGCTTCGCGGAGGAGGTCCTCGCTGGTGGCGTAGGAGAGGCGGATGCAGCTGTCGTCGCCGAAGGCGGAGCCCATGACGGTGGCCACGTTGGCCTCGTTGAGGAGGTAGAAGGCCATGTCGGTGGAGTTCTCAATCTTCTTGCCGTTGAACGACTTGCCGTAGTAGGCGCTGACGTCGGGGAAGAAGTAGAAAGCGCCCTGGGGCAGGCGGACCTTGAGGCCGGGGATGTCGCAGAGGAGCTTGTAGACCATGTCGCGGCGCTGCTGGAAGGTGTTGCGCATGTCGATGATATCCTTCGAGGTCTTGGGGTCGATGAGCATGGCGCAGACGGTGGCCTTCTGGGCGATGGAGCAGGTGGCGCTGGTCACCTGGCCCTGGAGTTTGTTGGCGGCCTTGGCGATGACCGTGGGGGCGGCGATGAAGCCGATACGCCAGCCGGTCATGGCGAAGCCCTTGGCAACGCCGTTGACGGTGATGACGCGGTCCTTCACCTCGGGGAACTGGGCGATGCTCTCGTGCTTGCCCACGAAGTTGATGTGCTCGTAGATTTCGTCGGCCATGACGAAGAGGTTCTCGTGCTTGGCCACCACGTCGGCGATGCCTTTCAGTTCTTCCTTGGTGTAGAGCATGCCGGTGGGGTTGCTGGGCGAGGAGAACATGATGAGCTTGGTGCGGGGGGTGATGGCGGCCTCGAGCTGCTCGGGCGTCACCTTGAAGTCATTCTCGAGCTTGGTTTTCACGAAGACGCATTTACCCTCGGCCAGGCGGACGAACTCCTTGTAGGAGACCCAGAAGGGGGTGGGGATGATGACCTCGTCGCCGGGGTTGATGAGGCACTGCACCACCTGGAACAGGCTCTGCTTGGCACCGGTGCTGACGACAATCTGCTCGGGCTTGTACTCCAGGCCGTTGTCGCGGCGCAGCTTGGTGCAGATGGCCTCGCGCAGGTCGGCGTAGCCGGGCACGGGGGGATAATGGGTGAAGTTGTCGTCGATAGCCTTCTTGGCGGCTTCCTTGACGACTTCGGGAGTGTTGAAGTCGGGTTCGCCGATGGAGAGGCTGATGACATCTTTGCCCTGGGCCTTGAGTTCGCGGGCCTTGGCGGTCATGGCGAGAGTCTCGCTCTCAGCCATATTGAGGATTCTATTGGACAGGATTTCCATGATGTAATATTGTATAAATGATTGATTACGTTATTGTTTCTTTTGCTTAAACGTAAAGAAATTGTTGGCCACGAAGTTCCACACCATCACAACGGCTGTGGCGATGATTTTGGCAACCCAGAAGTCCCAGTCGAGGGTGGTCTCGACAAAACGCGGTACAATGCTCGTGTCTTTCAGCAGGAGGACGATGAGCGAGTTGATTCCCAGGCCAATGAGGGAGACAAAGAAGAACTTGGCATACTCGACACCGACCTCCTTGGAGGTGCTCTTCCATGTCCATACCCTATTGAGAAAATAGTTGCTCGTTGCTGCGACGGTGAATCCAATGGCGTTGGACAGCAGTTCGGGTATGCCGAAAATGCCTTTGCACAGGGCTGTGATGCCAAAGTCGACCGCGGCACCGCTGGCGCCGACGATGCCGAACTTGAGGAATTTCAGGATGAGAGGCTTGAGTTCCATTTAGTTGAACACTTTCTCTTCGGGGGAGTGGATGATGCCGGTCTTGCGGATTTTCTGCTTGCGGTCGCGCGGTTTGGACTTGCTGATGCGAGGCTGCGGTTTCTTGACACGGGGAACAATCTGCACGTCGCCGTCCTCGTTGACCTCGAGGCCATAGACCTTGCGGGTGTTGAGGTTCACCTTGATGTGCCAGAAACGGCCGCATCCGCCACGGGTGAGGATGACGTCGGAGGCCAGCTGCGCGTCGGTCATGTTCTCGTCCCAGAGGCCGCTGAGCCAGATGATGTGGTCGCCACGGTCGTTGGTGAAGCCCACATACTGGCGGCGGTACTTGCGCATGTGCTCGTCGATGATAGGGCACATGCCGCCCTGGTTGTAGTGGTCGCGGTTCTCGTAGGCGATACGCTTCTGCACCAGGTACTCGGCATCGGCAATCTCGGCATCGGTGGGAGTGAAGCGCCCATCCTGGCCTTCGACGGTGAAATCAACCTCCACATCCTGATGGAACGACCACCCGTGGTAGTTGTTGCCCCACACCTCGGCCACTTTCCATTTTTCGACCGGTTCTATGTATTCCTGGGCCATTGCGGCAGTGCTAAAAAGCATTATACCAAGCCCCAAAATCAGTTTTTTCATTCTCTTTTTCTTGTTAGTTTTCAAGTGCAAAAGTACTCATATTTCGGCATTCGTGCAAATTTTTTTTTCGGATTGCAAAAAATGTAGTATATTTGCATTTTGAAATAGATAACGCAACAATAAGTAAAATAGTATATATCATGAACAAATTTGTCACTATCAAAGAGGCCGCCGACAAAATTCACGACGGCATGACCGTAATGGTCGGAGGATTTCTTGGCGTAGGCAACCCCATCGCCCTCATCGACGAACTCGTCGCCCGCAATGTGAAAGACCTCACCATCATCTGCAACGATACCGCCTATCCCGAAGTGGGCGTCGGCAAACTCATCACCAACCACCAGGTGAAGGCCCTCATCGCCACCCATATCGGCACCAACAACAACACCATCGACCAGATGAACGCCGGCGAGCTGAAGGTCACCCTCCAGCCCCAGGGCACCCTGGCCGAGCAGATCCGCGCTGCCGGCGCAGGCCTCGGTGGCGTGCTGACCCAGACGGGCCTCGGCACCGTCGTTGAGAACGGCAAGCAGAAAATCACCGTCGACGGCAAGGAGTACCTCCTCGAGAAACCCGTCCGTGCCGACGTCGCCATCATCGGCGCCAACATCAGCGACGAGGAAGGCAACCTCGTCTACAAGGGCACCAGCCAGAACTTCAGCCCCATGATGGCCACCGCCGCCGACACCGTCATCGTCGAACCCCAGGAGATCGTTGCCACCGGCAGCATCGCCCCGGAGAACGTCAAGACCCCCGGCATCTTCGTCGACTACATCATCAAGAAGTAAACCGGCCCGCCGGTCAACAGGAAAAGCAAAACGGGATTGTTGTCAAAACGCTGGCAACGGTCCCGTTTTTGTGTAAAAAAGTCTTTTTATGAAGATAGCAAAATTGGCGAGCATTGCGGCATGCGCCCTGATGGCAATTGCGTGCTCCGCCCCCACACAAAACGACAGGGCTATGAATAGTAACGAAGAATGCCTTATCTGCGGCGCCCCGCTGGAGTATCTGGACCAGGACACCATGATGGAATGCGCGCTGTGCCACCGCCAGGAACCCAGCAAGACGCGCTGCGCCGAGGGCCACTACGTCTGCTCCGACTGCCACACCAAGGGCATGGACTCCATCATCGCCATGTGCCTCGCCGAAACGTCGAAGGACCCCATCGCCATCCTGGAGAAGATGATGTCGCAGCCTTTCTGCCACATGCACGGCCCCGAGCACCACGTGCTGGTGGGCGCCGCCCTGCTGACGGCCTACAACAACGCCGTCCCGGCCGACAGCATGAAGGTTGACCTCGCCACCGGCCTCACGGAGGTGATAAGCCGTGGCCGGCAGGTGCCCGGCGGCGCCTGCGGATACATGGGCGCCTGCGGAGCCTCCATCAGCACGGGCATCTTCATGTCCATCGTCACACGCAACACGCCCCTGTCCACCGACACCTGGCGTCTCTGCAACCTGCTCACCGCCCGCGCCCTGGAACAGGTGGCCCTCAACGGCGGCCCCCGCTGCTGCAAGCGCGACTCCTACCTGTCGATACTCGCGGCCGTCGACTTCGTTCGCGAGAACCTCGGCGTGGCGATGGAACGCCCCACCGTTACCTGCTCCCGCAGCCACATCAACAACCAGTGCATCGGCCGCAAATGCCCCTTCGCCCCCCAAGGCGAGTAGCAAAACTTCCTCGCCGTCCACGGCCACTTCGCCTCATGGGTAAAAAAAAGATTTGGCCAGATGGCTGGATTTGTGTATCTTTGCAAGCGTGAAACCATAGCGGTTATGGGTTATGGGTTATGGGTTATAGATTGGAAATCAGTAATTAAACAAAAATATATAAACAATTAAAACAGAAAAAATTATGGCAGTTACTTCTATGCTCCGCGTTCGCATGAGCGCCAAGGACGCCCACTACGGCGGAAACCTCGTCGACGGCGCCCACATGGTCCACCTCTTCGGCGATGTCGCCACCGAACTCCTCATCAAGCAGGACGGCGACGAAGGTCTCTTCTGCGCCTACGACATGGTCGAGTTCAAGGCCCCCGTCTACGCCGGCGACTACATCGAGGCCTACGGCGAAATCACCCACGTCGGCAACACCAGCCGCAAAATGAAATTCGAGGCTTACAAGGTCATCCGCACCCTGCCCGAAATCAGCGCCAGCGCCGCCGAGGTGCTCGAGGAGCGCATCCTCGTGGCCCGCGCCACCGGCACCTGCGTCACCCCCAAGGACAAGCAGAACGTCCCCCGCAAGTAAGCTTCTTACATAAAAATATTTGCGAGAAAGGAATTGATTCCAATGGAACCTCTTTAGAATCTATGCAGTTCATATGCCCGTTATTGGCAAATGATAAAAACTTTTTAATTGCCGACTTTGGCTTAGACACACTGTATCAATATAAGGAGAATAAAATAACTCCGATAGCAATTCAATATCCATTAGTGCATGATAATGATGAACCAATAATTATTGCGCCTGCTATTTATACGGATAATTATTTGTTTTTTAGGCCAATACGAATGAAATACATAAAAGGGAATGTCAATAAGCCATATTGGGATGCACCTTATCTAATGTGGGATAGGAGAACAAATGAAATAGTAGAAATTACAAAATGGAAAGACTTGAATTATCCCAACAAAAGAAACATCTTTTATGAAATGAATGGGCAAAAGAATCTACCTAATTACATCCATTTTTCATATTCTGCCGAACAACTTTGTGAAGAATATGAAAATGGAGAACTGAAAGAAGACCTGAAAAGAATTTCCTCGAAGTTGAAATTAGATGATAATAATGTGATTGTTATATGCAAGGTAAAATAAATTATGGATAGATTTCATAAAATATCAAAAGATGTAGTACATCAAAATGAAAAATGTTTAGCTTGTAAATTTTTACCTTCTTGTAATGGGATGTGTATTCAAAAGAAAATAGAGAATACTATTCCAAAATGCCCGATAGAAGAAGTAGAACATTCGCTTGAGAACCAGTTGAAATTAATTATAAATTCACAAAAACAAGTTTTATGAAAAGCCATAATTTCCAAACATTGATTTTTCTTTTTAGCATTTTATTTCTCATTTCATGTAAGCAGAGTAAACAAGCCGATACTTCCAATTATTTGGTGGATGCAAATAAAATAACCAATATAGAAGGAAAGAAACTTTCTTCGTTACTAGAACATTTTGATATCATCCCTTTGGAAACTAGCGATGATTGTCTGATTGGCGAAATCTTCAATATTAAAAAGCGTTGCGGAAGATATTACGTGCAGCATAGCAACCAAATGAAATTGGATGTATTTGATGAAAACGGGAAACATTTACAAACTATTGGGAAAGTGGGAAATGGTCCAGGTGAATATTTTGCCATTTGTAGTTATGATGCGGACGACCAAAATATCTTCTTGCTTTCACCTGGTAAAATGATGGTTTATGATATTAACGGGAATTTTCAAAAAGAGATTCCGATAAAAGAAATAGTATGGGGAGCTATCAAGCGAATAGAAAATGGCTTCTTAGTCTCATGTAACCAACCATTACCAGATGGAAATACTATAGCCTATTTGGACAATGAGTGTAAAATCATAAAAACAGCATTGCCTCATAATTATTATACAACTAAATCAGCACATATCATTTGGACAGAATGGGAAGATGGTTTCTATGTTCGCCAATTGTCAGACTCTAAGGATTTTTGTTGTTTTGACCATAAGAATTTGGAGTTTAAAACTATGGGGTTATCCAACAGCAATGATGGGGTATCTATCAGCGATATAGAAGAACAAATGAGTATCAATAAGGGAGAATTTGTCAGTGGAAACTTGATAAGGTCAGTGACTGCATCATCAAGCCAGATATATTGGTTTACATCCAACAATGGATATTATGATAACATTTTGGATAAAAATAGTGGTAAGACTTATCGTATATCCAATGATTTGGAAATGGACGATTTATGTTTTCCTGAAAATCATAATGATGCCTTGATGGGATACCTGTTCAAATGCAGCAGTGATGACGATTATCTTCTCTCTTTCATTCCCAATACCAACCGGTTGAAAGAAGTTGTTGAAGGGAAAAGATTGAAATTTGAGTTGGCGTACAAATGCCTTGAGGATGTAGCAGAAGATGCAAATCCAAGCATCGCTATAATGAAATTCAAATAAAGATATGATTATGGACTCTCAAAATCTTAAGCAAGAACTATCGGAGTTCCTACAACAATACTATGACGGTTCCTTCTCCCGAATGG
>CALGCG010000138.1 GCA_937884485.1 uncultured Bacteroidales bacterium | reverse complement strand
CGTTGCGCTCTTTGCTTTCTCTTTTCCTCTTTCTTCTTGGCGCGCGCTTTGGCAATTTCCTCGTTGATGATGCGCTGTATCTGCTGCTGCAGCTCGCGCTTCTGCTTCTCCTTGCGGGCAATCTGGTTCTTGAGGTCCTTCTCCTGCTGCTTGCTGTTTTTCAGCTCTTTCTGGCGACTCTTCTGCTCAGTGGCCAGCTCGGCTTTCTGCCGGCGGTGCTGCTCGACGAGGTTGGTCTGCTCGCGCTGCTGGCGGCGCAGCTCTTCGCCCACGTCGCTCAGCTCCCGCTCCTTCTGGTGGATGGCCATGGCCTGGCGGCGACGGTAGCGGCTGTAGTCGCGGAAATACTTGGTACGCAGGTAGGCGTAGTTGTAGCTCTTGGTGTCGAGCACAAGGACCAGCTTGTCGAGGTTGCCGCGCTCGCGATAGAGCGCACGCACCACCTTGCCGTATTCGAGCTTCATGCTGTCCACCTGCCCGCGGATGAGGGCTATGCTGTCCTCGGTCTCCGTCATGCGGATGTTCAGCAGGTTCAGCTGCCCGTTGAGGTTGTTGATGAGCTTGGTGCGCTCGGCGATTTTCCTCTCCAGCAGGTTCAGCTGCTGCTGGCCGGCCTTGCTGTTCTTCTTGGCCTTGGAGAGCTGGCTGTTGAGGTTCTTGATTTCCTGCTCCACCTTGGCCTTGTCCTTCTCCAGCTGCTTCTTCGACTGCGCCTGCAGCGGGGTGGAAAACGACAACAAAGACAACACCAACAACAGGGAAAGTGCGACATGCACTTTCCCATTTCGGTACGTTTTGCACCGATATTGTTGTCCCTGTTGTTTGTGTTGTCGTATCAAAATGCCCTGGGATGTTTTAGTTCCAGTTGAGGATACGTTTGAAGTCATACTCTTCGGGGTTGGCAACGTATTTACGGGCGGCATCGTAGTCGGCGGGGGTGATGTAGTCCATGATGTCGTTGACATAGGACTGCACCTTGTTGCTGTCGACGTTCACCAGGCGCGGCGGAATCTTGCCCGTCACGGGGTCCTGCAGGTCCTTCAGGTACAGCGGACTCACGGTGCCCTGATGGTCCACATACACCATGCAGCCCGTGCAACCCTGGTTGAAGAGGGTGTGCACACCCATGCCCATCAGCGAGCAGTAGGTGAGGTCGAAGGCGATGGGCGTGTGGCAGCGTATCTCGTAGCCGATTTCCACGGGGCGGGTCTTCACCTTGAGGCCTATCTCCTTGGCCTTGCGCTCCAGCAGGTCGTTGAAGATGTGGGCCTTGCTGACCTTGCCCAGTTCGGGGTGGCCGTGCTCGTCGTAGGAGAAGTGGATGCCGCTGTTCTTGATTTCCTCGTCGCTGAGCGAGTGGAAAACACCCTCGCTGATCATGGCGGCGCCATAGTCGATGCCCATAATCTTGCGCTTGACGATGCAGGAGACCACCATGTTGATAATTTTGTCGACGGTGATTTCCGTCTTGTTGAAGAACTCGGGAATGATGACCATCGGGTAGTGGCAGGCGCCGGCGATGCCGAGGGCCAGGTGGCCGGCCGAGCGTCCCATGGCGCTGACCACGAACCAGTTCTCGCTCGTGCGGGCATCCTCCATGACGGCGGTGGCCAGCACACAGCCCTGGGCCTTGGCGCTGTTGTAGCCGAAGGTGGGGCTGCTGTTGGGCAGCGGCAGGTCGTTGTCGATGGTCTTGGGCACGTGGATGTTGGCGATGGGATAGTGCTTGTCGGCCAGGAACTTGGCAATGCGGTTGGCCGTCGACGCGGTGTCGTCGCCGCCCACGGTGACCAGGAGCTTGATGTCGTTCTCGGTGAAGAGCTTGAGGTTGAAGCGCTGCTCGAAATCCTCGGCAGTGGGTTTAAAACGGCTCATCTTCAGGATGCTGCCACCCTTGTTGAAAATCTCGTCGGCGGTGAGGAAATCCAGCTCCCTCATGCGGGGCTTGTCGGTGAACAGGGCGCTGTAGCCGCCGTGCAGACCGATGACGCGATAGCCGTCGCGCAAAAAGGTCTTGGCCACCGAGGCCACCACGGTATTCATTCCAGGGGCGGGACCGCCGCCCGTAAGTATTGCAATGCTTTTCATAATAATATATGTTTTAAAACAAAGTGCAAAGATACAAAGAAAAAACAACACCGCCAAATAATTTTATCAACAGCACACCCCCGCGCTCTCCCCGCCCCTTGTCCGCCCCCGATTCGCCCCCTCTTCGCCCCTTCACATATAGTTCTTATATACTTCTTATATAGTTCCTATATACAGTATATAAGA
>CALGCG010000137.1 GCA_937884485.1 uncultured Bacteroidales bacterium | reverse complement strand
GAATTTGTTCTTTATCAGCCACCCCCATAGGGAAGGGATGGTGACTGAGGATTTCATCTGTCTGGTACTTGTTCAGCTGTTGTCGGAGCAACTCGTTCTCACGTTTGAGCACATCGATGGTGTCTCGTTGGATGGCGATAGTTTTCTTTTGCTCTTCGACACGTTCCTTCAGTTCGTCAATATACTGTCCTGCAATACCGTCATACACTTTTTGGAATTGCTTCTCCAAAAGAAAGCTGTCATCCATCGCGGAATGTCGGCGGGGCTCATGAGGTGGGTTGGCATCAAGAAGCCGGCGCGACTCCTTCAGAGCTTCGTCTGCCTTCATGTCTGCCAACTGCTGACGTGATATGCAGTCGCTCTTGCCACGGAGATAGTCGATATTGAGTTCACGAAACCTATCGCACAGCGCACGGATGGCATCGTCGCTGACAGCCTTGACGTGTCCATTCTTGATTCGTGAGATCAGATTGGGGCCAAGACCGGCTTTCACGGCGATGTCGCCCTGGTTCTCTGCGAGACCATTGTCAATGAGCCACTCGATGGCATCCATGAAAAGTTCATTCTTCGGCTTCATTTTAGCACAAATAACCACGTTTAATCTTAAATAACCTTAAATATAACCACATTTCACCACGTTTTAGCATGTGGTTTCAAATTCATTTTGTATATTTGCACCCGAAAGCAAGCAAGTAGCACAACGGGCAAAGAAATAGCTGTCAGACGTTTAACCGTCTTTTCGCATAAAGCGCACACGGCACTTTGCAAAGGTAGTGGGTTGCAAATATACAATTTCTTTTGCCTCGTTGTGCGAAAGCAAGCAAAAGTTTAAGAATTATTAAAACTCAAACAATGGTAACAGACAAGGTGACAATCGAGATGCTGGAGCAGTTTGCGGTAGGCGACACGATGTCGTACACGCTGTCGAACTGGGACAAGGCACGGAGTGCTGCTTCGCTGGCAAGCCAGATGAAGAACAGGAAAAAGACCTACGGATGGCAGTTCAAGGCCCCCATCAGCCCTGCGACTGAGGGGACGATGAAACGGACGGTGACTATTACGAGGACGGCATGAGGTATCGCAACACAGACGACAGATGAAAGGACAAGAAGTATGGACAGGATGCTGAGAGCGGAAATCGTGGCGACGGTTAGGCAGACCGTGGCAGAGGTGATGGAGGGTGCAGACGAGGTGTGGCTGTCGCCAGAAGACATGTGCAAGCAATTCAGTATGTTCACGCCGGAATGGCTACGGAGACATGGCGAGCTGCTGCCACGGGAGAAGGTGGGCATTGTGATGGATGATGGTACGGTGAAGGAATCGAGGTCGTGGGCATATCCGAAGCACAAGATTAACAGGCTCATCAGGGAAGGGCGACTGAGGGAGATAAGGACGCAATAACCCTTGCGGCAAAACCGCAAGGCACACTACAAGGGGAAGGATGGCTGAGAGTGACGGAGACATACCGCCCAGGATGAAAGCAGCAGGGATGCCTGCAAGGGTTACGGCCCTTTGGTGGTTCGAATCCACCTCCTTCCGCAAAACATAGGCATGATGCCTGAAGTATAGCAACAGAGACACGAATCTCTGGAAACTCAGAAACGGCACGGGGAACCCTTCGAGGGCCATCAAGGTCGGGAGGCTGCAAAGATGCTAAACGGCTCCGCAAATAATACAAAGCCGGACGAGAGGCAATGCGCCGCAAGGCGTAGCCGGGCGGGAAAGCCTGGTGCCGAGAGGCACGAGGGTTGGGTGAAAGCTCAGGGGTGAAAGAGTCCCTAACCGCGCCAAAGGAGTTCCGTTAGCGTCGTGAACGCTGAGTAGAGAGGGGCTGGGCAGTGCGACAACATCAAAACCAGCAGTCAGGGAGTTGCTAAAGATGAAGGTATCAAGATTATGTAAATGTTCTTATTAAAACTATAGAACGTGCCCGCATGAGCAATCGTGCGGGCTTTTCTTCACCGTCGTATAGTTCAATATGGTAGAACGACAAACGTCTTTTATATGAGGTTAAGAACAGGCATAGTGGAAGTATGGCAATGGAAATCGTTGCCATGTCAGAAATGACAATTATGTCAAGCACCAGGGAAGGTAGGTTCGACTCCTGCCCGTTTGTATGTGCCGGTTCGAGTCCGGCTGCGGCGACAATGTAACAACTAAAACCGAAGTAATTATGAAAGAATTTTTGGAGATTATGGGTAAGGACATCATGAATGAGAACTTCACCCGCAAAGAGTTTTTGGTTTATGGCATCATAGCACCGTTGGTGCTGGTGCTGGTATGTGGGCTGGCGGGAAGCCTGGCGTGACGGAAGGAGGGCCGCAATAGTATTGCGGCATACGGAACAAAACGGACAATATAAACATATTAGGACATGGAATTTGATGGAAGAATTTCGCGGGTGCTGCCTGTAAGGTCGGGCACCTCGCAGAAGGGTGAGTGGAAAGTGCTGCCCTTTGTTTTTGAGTATTTTGAGACTGACGACCAGCGGTGGCCGGACAGGGTGCTATTGGAGACAATGGACACGAACATCATGGCCCAGATTGGCGCGTACTTGAAAAAGGGGGCTGACAATAAGGCAGTCGTGGAGAATGGAGAGTGCGTGCTGATGTATGAGCTGAAGTGCCGCATCGGGTTCAGCCACGGTGTGCGCGAATACGACCGACAGGACGGCACCAAGGGTACATCGAACAACATTCGTTGCTATAAGTTCGAGATTGCCGGGCAGCAGGGACAGCAGCCAGCAGCCCATCAGGCACCGCCACAGGCTCAGCCGCCGGCTGCCCCGGCGATGGCGGCACAAACACCGTTCCCACCATTCTCACCACAACCAGCAGGAGGGCAAGAGCATGATGACCTGCCATTCTAATAACTGGAAGCGATGAAAGTGCATAAGGAATGCCCGCTGACAAAAGAGGAAATGGACGCTATCAAGGCTGAACTCTATTATATCAACTCGACCAACCACTGCCTGAACCCTCCGCATCCGTCATGGTACAGAGGGCTGAACGACTGGCAGACGAACAGGAATAACCACGCATGAAGTGTGGAGGTACTTACAGAACCCGAAGGGAGCACGGCAACGGGTCGTGCTCCCGCTTTCGCGGGACGCGATGCCTAACATGGCGTGGGAGATATTGCAAACCTTGCGGCAAAACCGCAAGGAACAGTAACTAACTGGAGCGATAGTATGAGACCATTTCCAGGAGAGATGCAGAAAGTGGTGTCGAGGGCACATCCATACACGCTGAGTGATGAGCAGAAGGACTGGTTGCGAGAAACTTTCCCCGTGACTGAGAATCGAAAGATCATGGCGATGATAGGCGTGTCGTGGCCAACGTTGCACAAGATAGCGCACGAACTTGGACTAAGCAAGAGTACGGAGGGAATGAGGGCTATCAGGCAGCGCAAGTGTGAAGAGCACAAGCGCATCAACCGGCACCATAAACTGCTGTTAATGAGCGGGCAGAAGATTACTCGATGCACGAACCTTCGGCTACAACCTTATACCAGAAGACAAATAGACATCAGACGGGATGCTCTTGACCGCGGCTATCTGCTGGACGACGACATCAGCGAGGGCAGTGCCGGGCGATACGCCATCTATTATGACGATGAGACACCACGGAGCGAGCGGTTTGAAGCGACATGCCGACGGCATGGGCTGACCGTGATGCACGAATGATGAATGGCCGCAATGACATTGCGGCATACTGAACAAGCAACTATGAGCGAAACAAACAACAAGATACCCCTGCCTGGCGAGCCGACACCCGTGCCTGACTTCCTGAAGAAAGATGACTGGTTCGGGGCGAAAGTCGATGACGACTTCCTCGACTTCGACAAGCCGTACCGACCGCCGAGATACACGCTGGAGCGCAACGACG
>CALGCG010000136.1 GCA_937884485.1 uncultured Bacteroidales bacterium | reverse complement strand
CTAAAAGCGTGACCGCCTGCACGCGAGGCCTGTAGGGCACGTTGAGGTTGCTGAGATTCCCGCTGTTGCCGCGGAAATACCTGGCGTAGTACACGTTGTACCTCTCAGCGAACCAACGGTGCGTGCCGTTATTGATAGAGGTAGTACCCATTTTCGTTACACTTGGAGCGATAATGGCGAGGGTTTCGTCGTTCATCAACTCGCAACCCTCCAGACAACCTGGCAGGAACCATGTGCCACCCTTCAAAAGTTCGTTGGGATAACTGAGAATGTAAGCCTTGTTCATGGCAGGGAACTTGGCCTTAGTGCCACCATCCTTGGTAGGTGCCATCATCGGGCCGTACCTCTTGGTAAGTTCTGCGCCACCGGGCAATGCAAACGAGCCGTACTTCTGCGGATACATCACGCCCAGACCGTAGTGCAGATAGTTGTCGTAGGTGCCGAACTTAGCGCGGATGTCGGCGCAATACTGGTAACCCTCGGCTGTCGGGTCTTCAAAGCACGACGGGCGCACTGGATCATCATTTCCGTTCTTTACGACTGGCTCCATAGACGCTGGGATGCGTCCGTTTGTGGTAGCCCAGATGCGGGTTCTTGCGCGGTTCATCACGCCCCTGTAGTTGGTATAACCGCCGTCGTTCTTCCAATAGACATCGCTGGCGGGCATGTCACCCCACACACTCAAAGCGATGGTACATCCCGTTGCACTGACAATATAGAATCGGTAGTCTACACACTCATCACACTGAATGATGATCTGCGTACCGTCCGATTCAACCTTGTTGCCGTTAGCGTCGGCAAGGTATGCCCACCATGCCTTAGTATCGCCAACCTCCTCAGCCTTTGCAGCCACAGCCGCAGAAATCTCTGCTGCGCTGGTTGCGTCGATAGCGGTCGATGTTAGTGTCACGTCCACGGTGGTGTCAACGGCATAATCTGGACTCATGCGGAGCTTGATAGCCAACGTGGTGCTGCTGATGGCAGTTATGGCATACTGGCATACGTCCAGATACCTCTCGTCGGTGCCTGTCTTGTCGATAATGAGAACCTTGCGGCCCTTACGTGCAACTACATAGCCGACATGCGTCCAAGCACTCGGAATGATAGCCTTCTGAATCCAACTGCCGCCCTTTAAATAGCAGATGGCATTGTTTTCGTCAAGCATTACCAAGTCACCCGGTGCGGGCTCAGTAGTAACGACATTCACACCGTCCACGATGATTTCTCGCGTGGTCTCTATCAGCGAAACCTGACTCTCGATGGTCGACTTCACGGCGGCATTGTAGGCCGCTTTGTTTGCATAACTTTTGATAGCCATATCTTTACGTTTTTATTAGTTCAACAAAACCCAGTTTGCCGTCGAGTTAGTAACGGCAAATGCCTCATAACACTTGTTGTTGGTCGTGTCATGGTAACGCTGCCCGACGAATCGCGGCACAATACTCGGCGCACCAGCACCCTCTACCACCAATGGATAACCGCACACCTTCGGCATATTCTCGCAGTCGATGTCTGTTGCTTTAAAGCTACCCATGTGCTTCAGGTTCTCTATGATTCCCTGAATATCGCCCATCAGTTGAGCGAAAGCCTGTGCGATGACTGCCTGGCCTGGCGCACCGATGAAGTTGGTGGCGACGTTCTTGAAGATACCAAGACCCATCACCAGAGCCTTACCACCGCTCACGGTAGCTGTCAATCCTGAAATGACGACAGTCATACCAACGGGGCAGAGATATACATAATATCCAGTTGAAGGCATGGCGCTGACGGCTTGCTTCATAAGAGGCTCATACATCGACTCTGTGACCTCATGCGTCGTGGGCAGTTGCTCATAATGTACACCGTTGTAAATCCAATACAAGAATACACCCTCGCCGTCATATATAGCAGAATATACCAGCGTTGGATCATAGTCGGCAGTAGCAGTCAGATAGTGACCAGTCCCTTCGTCGGTAGTGTAAGTGTATGTAATTACCTTGTCATAAGTGCGCGTTATTTTGCGTGCAACAACTGAGACGTCGGCAGGCACTGCCTGTGCGCTCGGTACCAACAGAATGTCACCGGCGTTGATAACTATTGGTTCGCTGATTCCGTAACCGCTCGCGCTCACCTCCTTACCATTCACATTCACATATTTGCCAGCGATGGCTTGTGCCAATGTGCGCTCGGTAACGGTATCGTACTTGCCAAGAGCACGGTTCAGGAACAGAATATTGTTGGTGATTCCCGTGATGATGGTATCCATCTGTGCCTTGGTGTAGTACGATGTCAGCGCAGTGCTGATGGCACTCGAGATAGCCGAGTTCATCTGTGTGGTCGTGCTGTATGGCTGCAAGGCAGTGCTGATAGCGGAACTAATCTGTGTAGCAAGCCCTGATGTGTCTGGCAGACTGTCCAACTTATTCTTCAGCGCGGTGGTGAAGTCATTAGTCGAAAGCTGTTTGCCGCTCACCTTGTCAACCTTGTTCCCAAGCAGGGTGTCGATAGCCGTCTTAGTGTAGTACGACGTGAGAGCTGAAGCAATGGCGTTGTTAATCGCCGTGTTCATCTCTGCTGTCGTCGAGTAGTCAGCAAGTGCGGTGCCGATAAGCGTCTGCACTTGTTCAGAGGTTACAAACGCAGTGATGGCCTGTTGCAATGCAGCAAGAGCCTGGCTGTGTTCTGGAACCAAATTCAACCGCTCCTGTATCTGGGCGGTGGTGAGAGTCAAATCTCCGTACTGTGTATCCATACCTTTTATCTTTTAAAATGATTAATTCTTCTTCAAAGCTCGCTGCACGAAACCATTCATATCACGTAACCATGCACCAGTGACGTCGCGAAGTATGACATACAAACTGCGCACATCGCTACGCAGGCGACGCTCGTAGCTGACGTGAGTTCCGTTATAGATACCTCCGTCCTTCATCATCTGAGGAAGACGCACGTTTGCGTTTACAAAGCACAATGGCTGCTCCTCCCTTTCGGTTCTGAATCCGTCGGCATAATCGCCGTCTGGCACATCATACTCGCATACGGCAGTCACGATACCAGTCATATCTTTAGTCGGGAATGTGAAGAGCCAATTACCTGCCTCGTCTTCCATCATTTGTGATTTTTGGATGATGAGATGCTCGCCCTTCATACCCCACACCAGGGTAAGACGGAAATCATCTTCCTGCATCGTGAATCCTTCGCGCTCAATGCGGATGTTATACTTCGCCTCTTCGCCTTGCTGAATGATATTCTTTACGTTCATCATATCATATAAATCTTTTTATATCGGTCAATTATTCATTATAGGTTTACTCCGACGACGGTATTCTGTCTTCACTCGGATAGGCCCGCAGCACCTTGTCGTCAGAGTCACGAAGCACGAGCAAGTTTACGTCTCGCAGTGTCAGCATTCCCGTGGACTGTTGTATCGTCACTTGCACCTCCTTGGTACCGTCCGCCGTCCGGAGTGTGATTGTCTGTTCTCGGTCGGCTCCCAGATTGTCGGTGTCACTCATCACGGTGACGACTCCATCACCCTGACCGTCGTAGATCAGGATGATGTTGCCGTTGCCGTCTGCCCATGGGATGGTGAGTGTCTTTGCCATTACTCTACGGTCCAGTTGGTGTTGCTTGTCACGTTGAACGATGCCGTCTTGCCCTGTGTGGCTGCATCCCAGTCAAGGTTGACGGTCTGCGGACTAACCTCCAGTGTCGCGTCGCCTGCAGCCTGTGTGATGGTACAGGTGGCGGAGTGTCCTGCCGCATCTGTCACGATGAGTTGCGCCGTGCGCTCAGTCACCACGGGGTTCTTCGGGATAGTTGCGAACTGGATGCTGAACGGGAACTCCTGTCCTGCTCCGGGGTCGCCCGCAATGGCCGCGCCGTTGTTTGTCTGTAGCGAGTTGGCGAGATAGGTGGCGGGCAGTGTCAGCGGCAGTGAACCGCCGGAAGCGAGGGCAAAGGTCAGTTTCGATGAATTGCTGACTCCTTCGATGGTGAGTACCGTCACACCATCCTTCGAGACGGCTGCTGCTGACTGGATGGTAACAAACTCAGGCTTGCCGGCCTGAATGACCGTGCGCACCACGTCGGCCACGTTTGCAGCCTTGAACGTCATATTGGTACTGCGGGCATTTCGTCCCGTATTGTCGGTCAGTGCGCCCACGCTCACGGTGTCGTTGCCACTGCCCTGGGTCTTGCTCGGATTGAGCCAATTTGCATAAGCCATATATATTTCTTTTTAAATGATTTGCCAATCGAGGTTCGTAATGATGGTGTAGTCCACCGTATTGCCTGGAGTTATCCATACCAACATCTGCGGTGCTTCAGGACTCACGCGGATAGGCTTGTATAGGTTCTTGCGCTCTGTTGGGCTTGCTGTTGCATCAATACCCGTCTGCAATCCGCAAACTGCTATGCCGACGCCTTGGCCGATGCCGATGGCGCGAGCCCTCACGCTACCTGTTATAACTCTTGCTGTTGCCTTCATCTTATCCAGTTACTTTTACATTAGGATTTATTCTGATGACCTCCTTACGTTTGCCGTCGGGGAAATCTTCGTCAGGAATATATACCGTCAGCTTCACCATATAAGTACCCACACCAAGCTCGTCGCTGTCTACCAGTACCACATAGTCCATCTCGTCCGTCAAGATGCAATCCTTCTTGGCGTAGTCCTTTTTCTTGTTCTTCTTATCATCATTATACACCACCACATCGAAGTCCACATCAAACAGCCGCAGATCGTCAGGCAACGATGCTTCTATCAGTATCTTGATCTGTGAACCGACGGTGTAAGTATTGACGCGCTGGGTGTATGTATCGCTGCTAACCAATCGCATGTAGGGCTTGATAAGCGAGTCGAAGCCATACATTACATAATACATCTGCGTAGGCTCTGCCGGGCTGCGATGCTGGTAGGAGTTATCCACGAGCATGAGCGTTGCCTGTCGGACGGGTGCAGGCACCTCGCCGAAGTTCTCCAGCAAGTCCTGATAGGTGCGGTTCAAATAGTTCAGCACCGTGTCTTCTGCGCTACTGCCGTAGAGCTCCAGTTCATCGTCTTCGTCATCGAAGTCTATGCGAAGTTGCTTCTTAATGTCTGGTATCGTTAACCATTTCATATATAATTTATTTTTTGTTCTTTATGTGTCAGCCAAAAATCGCGCAAAGGTTTACCAACAAAAAAAAGAGGGGCCGCTGCCCCTCGTCATAAACTAACTAAAACTATTCATTACTTAAAAACCTAAAACTAAAATAAGTGTATTAATTTGATAGTCAGAAATATGGAACCTCACGGCCTTATGTCTTCAACAGGTTGCTGATGACCTGCTTTCTATTCTTCCCGTCGCAGCGATACGACACATGCACCCAGTAGGCTCCAGTCTTCGGATTCTTCTCCCAGATAAGCTGGTCGAACTCGCAGTGCTGCTTGATATACTGAAACCACGACTTACCCTTTTGGATGTCGCCGTCAATGCAGAGGTCAGCCGCCTCGCCCTTCATATGCTGACTGTTGCTGACACCGCCCACGGCTCTGTTCAGAGCCAGCGAACGGTAGCCTGAGCCGATTTTCACCTCTTTCCCCCACCAGTTGCGCAACGGCTGCAAAACGTTATGCACCAAGCCGCACAGATTTACGATGTCCGTCTGTCCTGGTTCGTTACGTATGCCCTTCGCCTTCGCCGTCGCGCTGGCGGTCAGCTCTTCGAGTGTAAAGTTCTTGCTTATCTTCATAGTTCCTCGCTGTTTAGTGGTTCGATGTCCTGTGGTTTATCCTTTTTTGCCGGACGTTTGGTTTTAACTGTTCCGTCGTCCGATAGTACTACGTGCTGACGCATGTTGCAATCGAGCTTTCCGCACATAAAAGGGCGCATCATCTCGATTTGTCGTCCGTTGCGGGCCACCTTGCGTTTCAAATCGTCGATGGTGTCGTCAGTGCTCTGCTTCCAATCCATCACCGTGCGGTTAAACTTGTCGAACTTCTCCTGCGTTTCTTCCATACGCTGATGGTAGTAGTCGCGCTCTTTCCTCATGCCGTCCACCTTGATGGTTGCATCGTCCAGATATTTGTTCACGTTCTCAAACATCTTTTCATACGCCTCCTGCATGTTCTTCACCGCGTCCATCGCAGCGTTCTTGGCTTCAGCCTCTTCCTTTTCGGCTTCTGCCTTGGCTTTGCGCTTCTGCCATTTCCAGGTGAAAAACGCACCGGCACCGCCGCTAAGAAATATCCCGATGAAACTGATAATTGCTTCAAGTGTAATTTCCATATCCACGCCTCCTTATTTATCTTTTAGTTCCTCAAATGCGTCAATGAACATCGGTGTACACATCTGCTTTGCGTAGGCCATAATCAGGCTGTACTCGTCATCCGTGTACTCTGTTTCACCATGCGAGTTAAATATCTTCAGAGCAAGGGCATGAAATGCTATGCCCTGCCCCTTCTGATACAAGTCTTCAGCGACGGTGAGTTTTATATCCTTCTCCGTCTCTACCCCCGCCAGCGTGCGGGTCTTGAAATGTTCAAAATCAATCTTTACCATATCTTTATCTTTTAATTGTCTGCAATCCTTACCATCAAATATGCCCATCTGTTAGAGTATTGTGTGCCTTGTGTTCCGTATGGTACGGCATAAACACGTCCCTTCTCTGTGATATTATAGAACCCGTTGAGGTCAGCAAATGCCGGCCATGCTGATCCACCGCTTGATGTTAATGCCTGGAGAATGGCTTTGTCGTCTGACAACAATCCGAGATTTAATCTGCTTACATTGGGAATTGTAATCTGATAACCAATGCCGTAATCAGTATTTCCTTGCAATAAATCATATTGTTTGGAGCCCATAATCTTCTGGCTTACGCTTTCGTTGGTAATAGTTACGTGACTATTCTGCCCTTCCTTGCCAACAATGATATTGGGTATATAGTTGCCTGACAAGCCCATCTTGTAGCCAATATAGAATAACTGGTCGTTGCCGGACATTCCCTTGATTGATGCACCCCAGCTGTCAGCAGGATCAATAACTATCTTACGCTGCGTGGAAGACGTGCCAACCGTCAGAGTTCCTGTGATGTTACCTCCTGTGGCAGTGATTATTCCCGTAAAGTTAGCATTACCGCCTGAATCCAACCACAGCAGATTGTTGTCATTCTGGTCTTTCCATACAAAATTATCACCTATACATGTGATGGTACCGTCTGTCACGTCGATACCTGTGCGCTTGAAAGAATGGCTTTCGTCGGTGTCGGCCACGATGATGTTCTCGATGGTAATGACACCCCACTGCGGAGAGATGTGTACGTTGGTAGAAGTGATGTCGTTGCCACCATTGCGGAATGTCACGTTCACGTGACCTGTCGTTCCGTCAACGGTGACGTCATAGTCCACATTGTTGCCACCGATAGTCTTTGTTGCCATCACGCTGCCGTCACTGGCGATGCTGATATTTATCTCGAAGCTGCGCGTCGATGAGCCGTTGACGTATCCATAAACAATTATCGACTGAACGCCTTGCGACGGGTATGCCGTGTATTCATAATCGAACGACACCACCATTTCCTTCGGCTTGTAAGATGCGAAGGTGGTGTTGGCAACGATGGCGTCACCATTGATGTCTGAGGCCCACTCCGTTGTGGTGTCAGTCTGCGTGAATGAGCTTTTGTTGGCAATATTGACCAACGAGAACACCGACTGCGAGATTTTGTTCCACGACATTTTTAACTGAGAATATCCGTTGGCCAGTGCCTGGTCAGCAGCCTCGCGATGACTGACCTCTTCCAGTAGCCCTGCTTCCGATGCAAAGATAGTTGTTATGTTCTTCCAACTGCCGTCAGCATAGACGCGGAAATTGCCGTAGAAATCATTGTTCGC
Organism: uncultured Bacteroidales bacterium; assembly: GCA_937884485.1. Taxonomy (GTDB): domain Bacteria; phylum Bacteroidota; class Bacteroidia; order Bacteroidales; family P3; genus Colimorpha. Next base: position 663 of record CALGCG010000136.1, on the reverse strand, counting down.
TGCATCCATGTACGTCTTGCGATAGTCTGAAAGGGCGAACGTCGAGATACCTTGATAGAAGCACAACGACGGAGGAGTCACAGCTGCGTCCATCGTGGGATAAGCACTTAGGATGATGGCACTCTTGCGATAGTCGGCATCGTTTCCGCGATAGCCCAACTGCACGATGTCGTCGCCAACATCTGGAGTTGTAGAGCCTTCGTATTCACCACTTACATTGCTCAGACGGACACAATGGTAGATCGCACCGCTGCCGGCAGGGTACTCGACGTTTCTTTCCACGGCTGTCACCAATCGCCAGTAATAGCGGTTGCTGACATTCTCGAATGTACCTGCACCACCAATATTGAAGGTCATACAGATGGCTTGGTCGCCCACGCGCCACGGATTGCTCACGTCATTGCCGTCGCGGTCAACGGTAGAGAAATACACGTCGAAATATGTTGGCGACTGCTCGTCGTCAGGAACCACCAGCTCTGCCGTACAGTTAGCCGACGAGACGATGATGGCTCCTTTGTTCGAAAGCAGTTCGTCGATAACCAGTTTGAAGAAATGAGCCTCTTTTGTTACGACGAGGTTCTCCGTGGTGGTGTTCTTCGCATTGATGTTGATGACGTCGAGGTAGGTTGCCCATATATTCTCCACGCGGCTTGTTGCAGAGCC
>CALGCG010000135.1 GCA_937884485.1 uncultured Bacteroidales bacterium | reverse complement strand
GTGTTAAGCCTGCCGCTAGCGTTCATCCTGAGCCAGGATCAAACTCTTCATTGTAAGAATTGCTTGTTTTACCTTCTTGACTCGTCTTCGTGTCTCCGCCTCCCCAAAGGAGGCGTCCGACACACGCTATCTCTATCTTCTCATCCGTTTCAAAGTTCTTTCGTTTCATTGACCTCGTTCGGTCGAAAACGGGTGCAAAGATACAACCATTTTCCGAACTGGCAAAATATTTTTTCTATTTTTTTTGAAAATATTTTTGAATCGATAGTTAATCAACGTTTTGCAAACGAAAAAATTTTTCATTTTTCTTGTTATTCCCCAATTTTCGGCCTGTCAAACGCCCAAAGAAACCTCAATTATTCTCAAATTTTGACACCTTTTTTACGCCAAAAAACACAATATCTATCTATGTTTATGATTATCAGGAACATATATTGATTTAAGCACCTAATATGTCCCATTCAACACCCTACCAACTCCCACCCAAGTCCCACCTGGGAGGGAGTTGGCAGGGGGATGATACGGCAGATGTATGTGCCAAATATATTTATGATTATAATACATATATTATGATAAATTTACAATGGTGCTGGGATATTCGAATTTTATTTGTACCTTTGCAAAATAAAATTATAAAGAACTAAAACATTAAAGTCTTGAAAACAAAGATACTAACTATTGCTGCGGCAGCCGCGATGCTGTCCATTTCCTCGCAGGCGAGCGCCCAGACGTCGTGGGGCGAGGTGTTCAACAAGTTCAAAATCGAAGCCCGCGCCGATGCGGAATACACCAACCGCACCACCAACATCGACGGCGATGCCTTTGGCGACCCCAGTCACCTCTACGGCATCCACGGCCGCTACTTCAACCTGCACCTCGGCGGCAACCTGGGCGAGAACTTCAGCTACTACTTCCGCCAGCGCATCAAGGCCGAGGCGGGCACGGTGAACTTTTTCGACAACACGGACTTCCTCTACCTCAACTACCGCCCCACCCAGAACTGGCAGCTGCGTTTCGGTAAGGACGCCATGGCCGTGGGCGGATTCGAGTACGACGCTCCCCCCATCGACGTGTTCTACGAGACCAACATGTGGGACAACTTCTACTGCTTCCAGCTGGCAGCCAGCGGTGCCTACATCACCGACGACGGCCGCCAGACGATGATGCTGCAGGTGAGCCAGTCGCCCTACGTCAACTTCTACGGCCTGAACTGGGACGCCGGCCTCTTCGCCTACAACCTCTACTGGGCAGGCTCGATCGGCTCGCATGTGACGACCCTCTGGGGCGTGAGCATGATGGAGCGCGAGCGCGGCAAGTTCATGAACTTCATCTCGTTGGGCACCAAATACACGTCGACCGACGGCATGACGGACATCTATGTGGACCTGATGCACCACGCCCTGGCCACCGACGACTGGGGCAAGAACTTCGGCGTCGTCAGCCGTTGGAACTACCATCTGAACAACGAGTGGACCCTCTTCATCAAGGGCAGCTACGAGCAGAACAAGTCGGAGGTGGACCTCGACGACCCCACCGTGAGCATGGACTTCCTCATGCCCCGTGCCGGCCACAGCTACGGCCGCTACGGCGCCGGCTTCGAGTACAACCCCAAGGGCCTGCAGAGCGTACGCATCCACGGCTACGTGGCCGAGATGACCGACAGCTACACCAACACCACCAACCAGGACGTCACCGAGCACTCCCTCAACGTCAACCTCGGCGCCACCTGGACCATGGACGTCATGAAGCTTTTTAAGAAATAACACTTTTTTTTAAAGGGAAACCCATACTATGGAAGAAACGAAGATCAAAGAACAAATGCCGATGACTGTCACCGAAACGCCCTCCGTTCCCGAAGGGCAGCCGTCCGACAAGGCCGCAAGCCACCACCTGCTCAACTCGCTGCTGACGGTGATCGACCCGTTCCAGGTGTTCCGCCACCACGAGACTCAGGACAAGAAAAACCACAAACCCCGCCGGCTGAAGTTCACCACCAGCCGCAGCCTCGAGGCCCTCATCTTCCTCGTATGCTTCTTTGCCTTCTTCGGCTTCCTGGCCTACCGGATGACGCTGCCGCACATGCTGAACACCTTCATGCAGACAGCCTACCAGCTCCTGCTGGAGACGGTGTTCTACATCATGGCCATCTGTGTGCTGATGGGTGCCATCTCCAAACTGCTGACGGAGTTCGGCGTGGTGCGCCTGATGGAGAACATCCTGCGCCCGCTGATGAAACCCCTCTACAACCTGCCCGGCGTGGCAGCCCTCGGAGCCGTCATGACCTTCCTCAGCGACAACCCCGCCATCATCTCGCTGGCCAAGGACAACAACTTCGCCCGCTACTTCAAGAAATACCAGCTGGTGTCGCTCACCAACTTCGGCACCGCCTTCGGCATGGGCCTGGTGGTCATTGCCTTCATGACCGGCAAGGGCTACGGCAGCGGCGCCCTGGTGGGACTCATGGGAGCCATCATCGGCAGCATCATCAGCACCCGCCTCATGCAGCGCTTCACGCTGAAGAGCTACCCCGAGATGGACAGCCCCGTCACCGAGGCCGAAGGCTCCGAACAGAACATCTCCTACAAGAGCGAAGGCTCCATCTTCCAGCGTTTCCTCAACGCCATGCTCGACGGCGGCAAGAGCGGCGTGGGCATCGGCGTGGCCATCATCCCCGGCGTGCTCTGCATCTCCACCATCGTCATGATGCTCACCTTCGGCCCTGCCGGCGAAAACGGCGAGTACCTGGGCAAAGCCTACGAGGGCGTGCCCGTCATCACATGGCTGGCCGACAAGGTGAAATTCATCTTCTTCTGGCTCTTCGGCTTCGAGAGCGGCGCCCTGGTGTCGTTCCCCATCACGGCCTTGGGAGCCGTCGGCGCCGCCATCGGCCTGGTGCCGACCTTCATCACCGAGGGCATCATCAACAACAACGCCATCGCCGTCTTTACCGCCATGGGCATGTGCTGGAGCGGCTACCTCTCCACCCACACCGCCATGCTCGACTCTCTGGGCTACCGCAAACTCATCGGAAAAGCCATCGGAGCCCACACCATCGGCGGCCTATGCGCCGGTGTGGCGGCACATTGGCTGTGGGTTTTGTTGAGTTTAATATTCTGAAAAACAAGCCTGTTGCATAGCACCCTCACCAAAAATGGTGATAAAATTTTGCCATATCGGAAAAAGTTCGTACTTTTGCACTCGCTTTGAAGCAAAAAAAATTGATCAATTATTAATCCTAAAAAAAGAAACAAAATGGCTTACAGAATCACTGACATCTGCGTTGCTTGCGGCACCTGCATCGACGAGTGCCCCGTTGGAGCTATCAGCGAAGGCGACATCTACAAAATCGACGAGAACGCTTGCGTCTCCTGCGGTACCTGCGCTGGCGCTTGCCCCACCGGCGCCATTGTGGAAGGCTAAGCTCAACACAGACAGAAATGAGAAAAGGGAACCATCTTCAACGGGTGGTTCCCTTTTTTTTATATCCCTCCCCCGGCGCAGTCCGGGAGGCTCACATCGTGGTCTCGGCAATCTTGTCCACATTCATGCTGCGGGCCGAGGCGTCGAAGATTTCCTTGTACAGGCCGCCCTGGCGGTATACCTCCTGCGGCGTGCCGTGCTGCACGGCATGCCCGTGGTCGAGGACATAGAGCTCGTCGCTGTCGATGATCTGGCCAATGTTGTGGCTGATGACGATGACCGTGCGGCCCTGCTTGATGGCATCGATGGAGTTCTTGATCTGCTCGGTAGCAATGGCGTCGAGGCTCGCCGTCGGCTCGTCGAGGAAGATGATGGGCGGGTTCTTGAGGAACATGCGGGCAATGGCTATGCGCTGCTGCTGGCCGCCGCTGAGGTTGAGGGCGTTGCCCTGGAAACCCTCGGGCAGGGCCATCACCTGGTCGTAGATGTACGCCTTGCGGGCGGCCTCGTAGACCTCCTCCTGCGAGGCGTCGGGACGGCCGTAGTGGATGTTCTCCTCGATGGTGCCGCTGAAGATGTGGTTCTTCTGCAGCACGAGGCCGATGTTCTCGCGCAACGCCTGCGTGTCCCACTCGCCGAGGGGCACGCCGTCGAGCGTGATGGTGCCGCTGTCGGGCGCGTAGAACTTGTCCAGCAGGTTGACGATGGTGCTCTTGCCTGCCCCGCTAAGGCCCACCAGGGCCGTGGTCTTGCCCGGCTCGATGGTCATCGAGAGGTCGCGGATGGCATGTGTGCCACCGGGATAGGTGAACTCCACGTTCTTCAGCTCGAAGCGCCCCTGCACTTTCATCTTTCCACTTTCACCTTTCCACTTCCCACTCTCCTCCACCTCGCCGTCGGCCTCCAACAGCCCGAAGAACCCCTCGGCATAGACCAGCGCGTCGTTGAGGTCGTCGTAGATACGGTGCAGCTGGCGGATGGGAGCGCTGACATTGGCGAAGAGCATCACGTGGTACATGATTTTGCCAATCGACATGCCCGGATAGTCCACCAACACCAGGTAGGCCGTGAGGATGATAATGAGCACGGTGCCAATCTGTTCCACAAAGGTCTTCAACCCCTCGTAGAGGAACGAGATGCGGCGCGTCTGCATCTGCTGGTCGGTGCTCTGCTCCTGCAGCGCGGCCTGCTTGGCGGCCTCCACGCGCTCGCGGTTGAACGACTTGATGACCCCCATGCTCTCGATGATGTTCAGTATGCCGTGGCTCAGCTGCTGGTGGGTGCCGAAGACCCGGTGGCGCCACCCCTTCATCCTCCGGCCCTGCACGGCGGTAATCCAGAAATAGACCGGAATGATGACCGTCGCCACAAGGCCCACATACACGTTGGCGGCATACATCAACGCCAAGGCCAGCACCGCGCTGGTGAAGAGCGGCAGAATGTCGATGAAGAAGTTCTTCACCGTGTTGCTCAAGCTCATGATGCCGCGGTCGATGCGCGTCTGCAACTTGCCGGGCTCGTTGCCCTCCTGGCTGAAGAAAGCCATGCGGAAGGTCAATATGCGGTCCACCACCTGGAGTGAGAGGTCGCGGCTGACGTTGATGCGTATCTTCTCGCCGAAAATGCGCTGGCCGAAGGTGACCAGCGCCGCCAGCACCTCCTTGCCCAGCAGCACGGCACTGATAACGAGGAGTATCCTCGCCGCCGCACCCCACTGGAATCCGCCCTCGAGGTGCAGCAGGGCGTTGATGGCGTCGACCGCGCGGTCCAGCACCACGGCGTTGACCTGCGCCATGAGCGAACCCACGAACGTCAGCACCAACGTCATGGCCAACAGCCACTTGTAGGGCAGCACGAACGGCAGCAGCTTCCGCAGCAGTCCCCCGATGCCCATCTTGCTTTCTGTATTCTTCTGTTCCATAATTTCCGGCTGCAAAAATACACAAAATGTTTCACATGAAAAATTTTTAATTCCAAAACCGCATCTTCACCCCCCTCCCACCCTGCCACCACTCTACCATCTCCCACTGCGGTGGGAGTTGGTAGGGAGTTGGTAGGGACTTGTTAGGTGGTTGTCAGGTAGTTAGCATTTCTCAGTTTTCTCATGGTTTTCTATCTGTTATTCGATAAAAAATCACTGGTTTTCGTTCCGAATTTGGCAGGATGGATTTTTTTGCGTAAATTTGCATTTCGAAAAAAAGTGCACTTTTATGAAAAAATCCATCCTGATTATCGCCCTTCTGCTGGCCACCGTTGCCCAGGGACAGCAGCGCGACCGGCGCGTGGACCTCGAGGTGGAATGCGGACGCAGCGCCTCGGTGGCGCCCGACGGTTCCATATGGATCTGCACCATGTGCGGCGACGTCTACAAGGCCGACAGCATCGGCACCTCGTGGCGCACGCTGATGAAGAAGAAAGACGTCTGGAGCGACATCCATCTGGAATGCGTGGTGCCCTTCGACCGCAACACCGCCGTGACGATGGGCTTCAAGAAGTACCTGCTGCGCACCTCGACGGGCGACACAGTATGGGAGCGCATCCCCTACAAGAGCCTGAAGGGGCAAGAGTGGTTCCACCCCGGATGGCGCGGAGAGGGCGGACGGATGTGGACAGGCTCGCAGGACGGCCTGCTGCTCTTCAGCGCCGACAGCGGACGCACCTTCACCGCCCTGCGCGATACCGCCTTCGAACGCAAGCAGGGCATCGACGACATCTACATGCTCAGCGCCGACAGCGGATGGATTGCCGGACACGGCAACCGCATCTACTCCACCGCCGACAACTGGCGCACCGTGCGCCGCTGGGCCACGCCGCTGGACCAGAAACTCTACACCGTCACCGACCCGCACGACCAATACTGGGTGAACCGCGTGCGGACGTGGAACGCGACCGATAGGGAGCGAACCAATACTTTCCGGCAAAACTACCTGCTGGTGCACGAGGCCTACTGGAGTTTCATCACCCCCCTGGGCGAAAAGCTGCACTGGCAGCGCACACCCTTCAACCTGCAGCCCGACTTCGAGGTGGACACCGCCGCCGGACACCTCTGGGCACGCGACAGCGTGGGCCACGTGGCGGTCTTCTTCAGCCCGCAGCGGTGGAAGACCTTCGATCTGCAAGCCATGCAGATTGCCGGCATCCACCAAGGGCGCGCCTACTGCCTGACGGCGTGGGGCATCGTGGCCATCGACACCGCAGGCCGCAAGGACACCTGCGGCTTCTACACCGAGGAACGGACGCTGGAGGAGGCATTCGCCGAAATGGAAAAGGAGTATGAGGCCTATGGATACACACCACATCGCGGTTTCACCCACGGCGGACACCAATGGCGATACGACTACAACAGCGTCTACCTGAAGGACGAGAAGGGCTGGTACCGCATAGCCAAACCCCTTGGCATCAGCGCAATGCACCCCGACCCCGACCGCGAGGACCGCGTCATCATCCTGCGCGGCGAAAAGAACTACAGCGTCGACACCGCAGGCCGCCACGAACCCTACACCTACCGCCAACCCATGACCCGCTTCCTCGAAAGCGGCCTGCAGGGCGTGCAGATAACCACCTACCACACAGGATGCTTCCACCACGAAGACCACACCATTGCCTACACCCGCGACGGCGACCGCCTGCGCGAGACGAAGAACACCATAGACAGCAATCGCTGGGTTTCCCGCCACTTCCCTGCCGACACGCTGGAGCGCGCCCTGATGCGGCTGGGCAAAGCCTACAGCCTCTTCCCCACCCCCGCCGACTTCGGCCTTCAGGAAGGCGACGTGAACCTGGAAAAAGCACTCTTGTACGAGCCCTACGGATGCACTAGCGGCGCCGGCTATAACATTCTCTTCATCAACGGCAAGGGCGACACCTTGCAGGCATACGGCAGCAGCTACGAGGAGTGCGGCGACTACTTCCCTTGGATGCTCCCCATGCGTTTCGCGGGAAGCCACGTGGCCTTCGTCACCTACCAGCCCCTCCTGTGGCAGACCCTGCGCCCCATGATGCCCGAAGGCATGATGCTGCGCGACTTCCTCAGCAACAGCAGCCTCTTCGACCTGCGGCCGGGCGACCTGCTCTTCTTCAGCGAGGAGGACGCCATGGGCAACGCCATCAAAGCCAGCACGGGCAAGTACACCCACGTGGCGCTGGTGGAGAGCCTAGGATATCGCGACACCGTGTGGATCATCGATGCCACGCAGCGCTACGGCGTCAGCCGCCGCCCGCTCACAACAAAGTATGGCAGCAGCGACTTCCCCGATGTCTACCGTTTCAAGTACGGCTGCTTCTCCATCGACTCTGTCATTGCCCGCGCCCGCTCGTTCATCGGCCAACCCTACGACAACGCCTTCCTGCCCGACAACGGCGCGCTCTACTGCTCGGAGCTGGTCTACGAAGTCTTCCTCAACGACTGCAGCGACAAAGGCAAGCACCTCATAGAGGCCAAGCCCATGAACTGGCGCGACAAGAACGGGAACCTGCCGCAGTACTGGCAAGAGCATTTCAAGAAACTCGGCATGCCGGTGCCCGAAGGCGTCCCCGGCACCAACCCCACCGCCCTCAGCCGCTCGCCCATGCTGCACAAAGTCCTTTAGGCATGGCACAATAAACAAACCCTTGCCGCGTTATTAGTGCACGAACAAACAAAACATACCGAACATGAAACCTATCGTAAGCATCATCATGGGCTCCACCTCCGACCTGCCGGTCATGGAGAAAGCCTGCCAGTTCTTTGAAGAAATGGAGATACCCTTCGAGGTCAACGCCCTCTCGGCGCACCGCACCCCGCAGGAGGTCTCCGACTTTGCCCGCCAGGCCCAGGGCCGCGGCATCCGCGTCATCATCGCCGGTGCCGGCATGGCCGCCGCGCTGCCCGGCGTCATCGCCGCCGAAACGCCCCTGCCCGTCATCGGCGTGCCCATCAAAGGCTCCTGCCTCGAAGGCCTCGACGCCACCTTCGCCATCATGCAGATGCCTCCGGGAATCCCCGTGGCCACCGTGGCCATCAACGGCGCACAGAACGCCGCCATCCTGGCCATGCAGATGCTCGCCCTGGCCGACGACACGCTGATGCAGAAGCTCGTCGCCTACAAGGCAGGCCTCAAAAAGAAAATAGTCAAGGCCAACGAGGACCTTGCCAAACTGGAATACAAATTCAAATGCTAAAACCGGCATGAAGAACATTTGGAGAACACTCGTCGCCGTAATGCTGATAGGCTCCATGGCAGCCTGCGGCGACAAGGACAACGACGACGCCCCCGACACTGTCTCCGGCGCCACCACCCACGAGGAGGACATGGCCAAAGGCCGCATCGGCACCGGCACCTACATCAACTACGACGGCACCACCGTCAGCAACGCCTACGGCATCGACTTCAACAAGGACGGACAGCTGGAGTTCCGCATCAGCGACGACCGCAAGTATGTCAGCTACGTGTGGAGCGAGAACGGCAACAACATCGCCAACGCCGAGAACCAGTGGGACATCATCGAGCCCATGGCCAAAGGCGCCTCGGTCTATTCCGGCTGCCGCTGGGACGGCCAGGGCGACGCCATGCTGCCCGACAACCTGCCGGAGAAATTCTATGTCGGCTTCCGCATCCGCCTGGGCGACACCATCCACTACGGCTGGGCCAAGGTGGAATACGAGAACGGCACCCTGGAATGGGACAAATGCGCCTACAACACCGTCCCCAGCATCACCGCCTTCTGCGGCGAGGACTGAGCTATGAACTGACCTCCACGGTGCGGTGCTGGCGGCGGTAGGCCGCCGGAGCGACACCGAGGTGGTGGCGGACGTAGGTACCGAAGGACGACGTGTTGGGGAAGCCCATGTCCGAGGCTATCTCCTTGAGCGGACGGTTGGTGTAGCGCAACTGGTGGACGATGGCCTGGAGGGTGAAGATGTCGAGCCACTCGGTGGGCGTCATGCCGCTGTTCTCCTTCACCACATGGGCCAGATACTTGGGCGAGACGCACAGCTGCTGCGCCATGTCGCCCACGTTGCGCAGGTGCCCGCGTCCCTTTTCGGCCATGTCGATGAAGGAGAGAAAAAGCGCGTTCCACGGCCCCATGTTCTCCATGCCGTCGGCCACAAGGTTCAATATCTCATACACATAGCTGTCGGCCAACATGGAGAGCACCTCCTGGCTGTAGGATCTCTGTCTTGCAGCAAGGAGTATCTGCGTCAGCTGCAGGAACGATTCGGCAATGCACTGCCCCTCAGGCGAGAGGTGCGTCACAGGAACCGTGCGGAGCCTCTGCAGCAGATCGGCCGCACGATGGTGCAACGTGGCACGATAGAGCTCGGCACGCGAGACGAAGACAACCGACACACGGCAACGCGCAAGGTCGGCCTCGGCGAGGAGGCTGGAGGGTGTGATGAACAGCAGGTCGCCAGCAGCAAACAGGCGCCGCTGATTGTTCAAGAGTACCGAGGCCTCGCCCTCGTGGCACCAGACAACGGCAACCAGGTCGACACGGGCAGGCAATTCAGGCAGACGGTCGCCCAAGACCAGCCGCCCGCGGCTGACTTCGGTGCCAAAAGCAGTGAAATTAGTTTCATCAATGATAGTCATGCAAAGAATAACGCCAAAAAGGGGAGAAAATTGTATGACTACTTCTTGGGCGGGTCGATGGAAGCATAGTGGCGCACGTCGGCCAATACCGTGAACAGATAGATAAGGGACAGCATGACAATCAGTACCAGGGCCACAATGTCGAGGGTGGAGAAGGGATGGCCGCAAAGCTCCGCCGAGAACTCCAGCAGGCCGGGGAAGAGGATGAGCAGCGTATTGAGCAAGATGATAATCAGCCGGAACTCGGTGGGTCCAAGCTTGGCATACGTCAGCCGGAACTCGCTCTTGAGGTGGGCGTTGATACTGACATTGACGGTCAGGAAAAGATACAAAATGAACACCGCGAGGGCGAGGTTCAAATCCACCAGCGGCGACAGTCCGGCACCGACAAACATGAAGGCCTCGTTGACGCAGTCCACCGTGTGGTCGAGGTAGTAGCCGTAGAGGGGCCGCTGGCGGTTGCGCACACGCGCCAGGGTGCCGTCGAGCGAGTCGCCGTACCAGTTGAGCGCCAGTCCCGCCGAGCTCAGCCACAGCCAGCCGATGCCGTAGTGCGTGAGGGCGAACCCCAGACCAGTGAGGAACGCACCGATGACACCCACCACCGTGAGCATGTCGGAGGTGACCCACTGCGGTTGCCGCCCGGCAAGCCACACCAAGGCTTTCTTCTCCATCCCGTTGAGGAAAGAGGTCTGTATGCGCAACGACTGCTTGACTTCGCTCATATCGTTTCCCTTTATCATTTAAACATTCCCCCGACAAACGCGAAGTGCCGCCGTTTTATTGCGCACACCTTACCTTTTGAACATAAATGGAGAAGAATGCAAAACCCGCCGCCGGACAAAAAGAGGGCTTATTGCAATGTGGCACACAATATTTTCGGCAAAACGGCGTTACACACGAAAAACCAAGACTATGATCACCATCGGAATAACAGGCACCCTCGGTGCGGGCAAAGGCACCATAGTGGACTATCTGGTAAAGAACCGCGGCTTCGTGCACTACAGCGTGCGCGCCTTCCTGACGGAGGAAATCAAGCGCCGCGGCCTCGAAGTGAACCGCGACACGATGACCCTCGTGGGCAACGACCTGCGGGCGCAGCACACGCCGTCGTGGATTGTCGAGCAGCTCTACCAGCAGGCCTCGGCCTCGGGGTGCAACTGCATCATCGAGAGCATCCGCACCCCCGGTGAAGTGGAGGCCCTGCGCGGCAAACCCAGCTTCTACCTCTTCGCCGTCGACGCCGACCCACGGGTGCGCTACGACCGCGCCGTGCTGCGCGGCAGCGAGACCGACCACATAGACTTCGATACCTTCCTCAGCAACGAGCAGCGCGAGATGGACAACGCCGACCCCAACAAGCAGAACCTCAAATACTGCATCGAGCACGCCGACTTCCGTTTCGACAACGGCGGCACCATCGACCAGCTCAACGCCCAGGTGGAACAGGTGCTGGCCCAGATCACCTACCGCCGCCCCTCGTGGGACGAATACTTCATGGAGCTGGCCAACACCGCCTCCAAACGCGCCACCTGCGACCGCGGCCGCAGCGGCTGTGTGATAGTGAAAGACAGGCAGTTGCTGGTCACCGGCTACGTGGGCTCCCCCAGCGGCCTGCCCCATTGCGACGAGGTGGGACACCTCTTCCGCCAGACCATCGACGCCGACGGCCACATCTCCACCCACTGCGTGCGCACCGTGCATGCCGAACAGAACGCCATCTGCCAGGCCGCCCGCCGCGGCATAGCCCTCGACGGCGCCACCCTCTACTGCCGCATGACCCCCTGCCGCACCTGCGCCATGCTCATCATCAACTGCGGCATCAAGCGCGTCGTATGCGAACGGAAATACCACGCCGGCGCCGAGAGCGAAGAGCTCTTCAGCCAGGCAGGTGTGCAGTTGGAATTCTTCCACGACGAGGTGCAACAGTACGCCAACCAGTAGTCTCCGAGCACACCAGCAGCAAAGAAAAAAGGCAAGAAACCACCATGCCGGTGACAAAACAGTCGCCGGCATGTTTTCGTATATACCAAAACGCTCATAGTCAAGCCGTTCAACATCTCACCGCAACAGACCACCCACCGATTGGGCATCCCCATGCGATCGACCCTCATCCGATTCTTCGAGCGCCAAACGGACCCCTCTCCCATCACCTGGTCGAAACAGGAATATTGCCAAACCTTTTCTTCTCCCCTCCACCCCCCTATCAACACCCTACCAACTCCCACCACGGTGGGAGTTGGTAGGGTGTTGATAGGTACTTGATAGGGCGATTGTATGTCGCAGAACCAGTTGGCACACAAAATATTAGACACTAAAACCAGGTGTTTTTTCAGGAAGACAGCGTTTCGGGGCATTTCCGGGAGCAAAAAGAGGGTGTCCGGGCGACCCAAAAAGCGACAAAATGTCAAAAAAGGCCACGGAAACAGGAGCTGTTTCCGTGGCCGGGATGTGCTGACTAAAACCATCCTCCTAATGGGTCACCACCAGCTTGCGTACCTGCGTATAGCCACGGCCAACGAGGCGCACAAAGTAGACCCCGGAGCCGAGGGCGGCGACGTCGAGATGCACGGCGCCGTCGACCGCATCCGAAGCGACGAGCTGGCGGCCGCTGAGGTCGAGGAGCATCACCCGCAGCAGACCTTCGCCCTCGATGGCGACGTGGTCGGCAGCAGGGTTGGGACGCATCGAGACCGTGGCGCCGGGGGCGTCGTCGATGCCCTCCTGCGTCGCTGAGGTGGTAAAGGTGAGGCGGGGACTCCAGCCTGAGACGAGACCGTCGGTGCAATAGGAGCGGACATAGACGGAGTAGGTGGTGGAGGGTTCGAGCTGGGCGAGGGAGAGGCTGTTGGTCTCGGCAGTGAGGAGGGTGCCCTGGGCTGGGGCGGTGCCGATGCCGTAGCTCACCTCATAGCGCAAAGCACCGTTGGCGCTCCAGGTGAGGGTGGCGCCGCTGGCTGTCACCACCGAGGCGGCAAGGCCCGTGGGAGCGTTGCAAGCGGGAGTGGCGAAGGAGGCAGTGGCACTCCAGTCGCTGTGGCTGGTGGCGCTGCAGAGGGCACGCACGCGGAAGGCATAGGTCCTGCCCGGCTCCAGGCCGTCGACAGTGACAATGGGCGCCGAGGCGCTGAAGAGGGTGTCAAAATGGCTCTGGGCACAATGGACATTGACCTCCCAGTCACTCTCGTCGCCGACAGGGAGCCAGCTAAGGGTGACGCCGTCGAAGGTCAGACCCTCGCTCTCGAGGTCGGTGGGGACTTGACAGGAGCTGCTGGCGGTGACCATCGGGAAGGTCGTCCAGGTGCTGTAGGTGCCGTCGAGGCAGAGGGAGCGGACGCCGACCGTGTAGGCCGTGGCAGCGGAGAGGGAATTGAAAGTATAGGTGGTGGTGAGGACGGAAGTGCCGCTGGCGGGAGTCACCCAGTTGCCTGAGCAGATGGCCACCTCATAGCCAAACGCCGTGCCAGTCCAGCTGATAGTCACAGAGGTCTCGGATTCGGTGACACTGGCAATCTCGGGAGCAGGGCACCCGGCAGGAGGAGTCACGGTGCCAAAAGTGTCGATGGTGATGTTGTCAATCACCAGATTGTCGGCATCGTAGGACATGTGGCGGAAGGCGAAGTGGATGGTCTGTCCGCCATAGGAATCCAGGGGGACACTGTGGCGCTCGTAATCGCCGCTGTGGCTCTCGGACAGGACGGCCACGAAGTCGGAGACATCGGTGCCAGAGGTGGAGATAAGCACCTCGTAGGTCGTCAGGTTACCCTCGTATTCGCCGCCCCACACATAGTAGGACAGATAGAGGCCTGTGGCATCGGACGGAAGGGTTACGGCCGGCGAGATGATGTATTCGTCGTTGGTGCCATACTCTCGGTAGGGCGAACCGATGCAGTAGGAACCTTCGTAGGCGATGCTGGCATCGTTGACCAGGAGCCAGTTGTCGGCAGCGAAGTTGTTGTTGTCGACAATGGTCCAGCACTGAAGGCTGCCGGCACCGCTCTCGAAGCCCTCGCTCCAGGGGAAGGAGGCAATGGCACCGCAATCGACCACCTGCACAACAATGGTGTCTGCGGCGCTGCCAAAGGCGTTGGTGGCGGTGACGATGATAGTGTCGGTGCCACCCTGGGAATAGACTATGGAGAGGCTGTCGCCATTGGGGGTCAGGGTACTGCCGGCAAGGGTGTTGGTCCATGAGTAGGCGATGCCCGCCGTGGACCCTTCCGACAGCGTGGCCGCGAAGGCGACGGCGTCGCCAGTAAAGGCCGACTGGGGGCCGCTGACTGTCACCACAGGCAGCAGGACTACGCTGACGGCGATGTCGTCGAGGCACAGGCCGCTGTCGTTTTGACTGTCGTGGACAAAGGCGATGCGGACAGTCTGGCCGGCATAGTCCTCGAGCGAGGCCGAACGTTTGGCATAGGCACCGCCGTAGGCTTCGGCGAAAAGCGTGTCGGTGAACGAGGCAGTGTCGCTGCCGCTGGTGGAGACGAGGACCGTGTAGTGCGACACATTGGTCGAGTAGGCACTGCCTTTCACCCACCAAGAGAGCGAGACCCCGTCGGCGGGAGAAGGAATGTCGATGGCGGGAGTGACAAGCCAGTCGTTGGCAGGGGCGGATATATTATAGTAGGACCGCATGGCGGCCGAACCGCCGTGGACGTTATTCGACATGGTGTTACGAGTCCAGTTGTCGTTGGTGTTGCCGTCAAGGTCGAGAGTCTGCCAACAATCGAGTGCGGCGGCATCCTCGAAGCCTTCTTCCCAAGGCAGGGAGGCCACAGGGGGGCAGTCCACCACGGTGACGATAGCCATAGCGGTATCGGCACCGGCGTTGTTGGAGGCGATAACGGTGACGGTATCGGTGCCACCGACAGAATAGACCACAACGAGAGAATCGCCGTTGGCCAACAGGGAACCGCCAAGGGTGTTGGACCACAAATAACCGAGGCCATTGGTGGAACCCTCGGAAAGCGAGGCGGCAAAGACGACAGACTCGCCCGTGAAGACCTGCACGGGAGCGGACAGGACCACCACAGGAGCCTCGGCGCTACGCACGGTAATGTCGTCGAACGAAAGGCCGTCGTCGTCGTAGCTATCGTGGAGGAAAGCAAAACGGACAGTCTGACCCGCAAGGCCGGTGATGCTGGCCACACGAAGGGCATAGGCGCCGTCATACGACTCGGCATAAAGGGTGTCGGCCTGAAGGTCGGCAACGTCGAAGGGGTCGAGGTTCAGAACCGAAGCGTTGGCGACAGGAATGGCCAGCACGGTGTAGTGGGCGACGCTGCCCATATAACTGCTGCCCTTGACCTGCCAGGAGAGGATATAGTTTCCCCCGTCGGAGGGAATCTCGATGGCAGGCGTAATGAGCCACTCGTCGGCCGAAGGCGACGCGCCATAGTTGGAATAGGCGCATCCTCCGCCCTGGAGGCCACCAGAGGTTGCAAGACGCCAGTTGTCGCTGGAAATATGGTTACGGTCGACGAGGGTCCAGCAACTCAGCGCGTTGGCATCGGAGAAAGACTCGCTCCAGGGGAGCTCCGTCAGGGTGCCGCAAACGTTGACAACATAAATGGCCGTGTCGGAACCATAGCTGTTGGACACCACAAGCTGCAGGGTGTCAATTCCTCCCGTGGAATAGATGACCTGCACGCTGTCGCCGTCCGGAATAAGGGTGGCCAGGGCATTGTCCTCCATGGTGGAGGACCAGCTATAGACAGCTCCGTCGGCAGACCCTTCGGTGATGACGCCCTTGTATACCGACATCTCCCCTACTGTGGCAGCGACGGGGCCGACAATGAGAACAGAGGGAGGCATGGCGCTGTAAATGCTGAGGTCGTCGATGTAGAGACCATTGTCGTTCTGACTGTCGTGGACAAAAGCTATGCGGACTGCCTGCCCCAGGTAGGCGTCAAGCGATGCACTGCGCTCAAGGTATTGCGAACTGCCCTGGCTTTCGGCAAAGAGCGTATCGGCCTGCAGGGCGACAGAATCGTAGGGCTGCAGGGCCGACATATTCGCAGCGGGGAAGACGAGCACGGTGTAGTGGGTCTGGTTGCCACTGAAGGTGCCGCCGCGAGCCCACCACTTCAGCAGGAATCCTTCGCCATCAAAAGGAAGCAGCATCGGAGGCGTTACAAGCCACTCGTTGCTGCTGGAAGAATAGTTATAGTTGCTACGGGCGCTTCCACTACCTGAATGGGCATAAGAGCTGCCGGTGTAACGGCTCCAGTTGTCGGAAGTGGAGACGTTGAGGTCGAGCAGGCTCCAGCATGTGAGGTTCTGGGTATCTTCAAAGTCCTCGCCCCAAGGGAAAGTGGCGATGCTGCCGCATACGCGGGTTGTGGCTGTCAGGGTATCGGCGCCGTAACTATTGCTCACGATGCAGGTGACGGTGTCGATGCCGCCGGTATAGTAAATCACCCCGAGGGTATCGTTATACATGACTGTTGTGGCAAGGCCCTGGTTCTCCATGGAGGAAGACCATGTATACAACAGTCCATTGTCGTCGCCTTCGAGCAAAGTGGCCACATACCATGCGGTATCGCCCTCAAATGCCAACGAAGGACCCGCAATGGTGGCGGAAGGAAGCAGGGCGCTATAGACTGCGATATCGTCGAGCAGAAGGCCATTGTCGTTGAAGCTGTCGTGGATGAATGCCACACGGATGGCCTGACCCGCATAGGCAGCCAAAGAGACGGAACGCTCCAGGTAGGTGGTAGTGCCATGGCTCTCGGCAAAGAGGGTGTCGGTGAAAGCATTGGTATCGGTGCCAGAGGTGGAGACGAGGACTGTGTAGTGAGCCACGTTGCCGCTATAAGAGCTGCCACGGGCACACCACTTCAGCACAAAGCCACTGGCATCGTCGGGGATGAGCAGGGATGGTGTGACCAGCCACTCGTTGTTGGCCACCGACGAGCTGTAACTGCTGCGGACGCTATAGCTGCCCGAATGGCTGACAGAGCTGGAATAGCGGTTCCAGTTGTCGCCGCTGTAGCCGTTAAAGTCGAGGATAGTCCAGCAGGACAATGTCGCGGCATCCTCGAAACCTTCGCTCCACGGGAACACCGTCACGGCACCACAAACGAAAATGGTTGTCGTGGCAGTATCCTCGCCATAGCTGTTGCTGGCTATGAGCGTGATGGTGTCGGTGCCACCGGCAGAGTAGACTATCTCCAGAGTGTCGCCATTGTAGGAAAACGACGCCAAACCATTGGCTTCCATCGTGGAGCTCCAGCTGTAGCCAAGATTGGAGGAGGACCCTTCAATAAGACCGGGAAGAAAACGGACGACCTCTCCTTCGCTGGCTTGAGCAGGGCCGACAATCGACACAACTGGTACCAAGACGCTACTGACTGAGATATCGTCAATACAAAGGCCGTCATCGTCGAAACCGTCGTGGACAAATGCGATGCAGATAGTCTGCCCGGCATAACTCTCGATAGAGACACTACGCTCGGCAAAGGCAGCCACACCATAAGACTCAGCCCAAAGGGTATCGGCCTGCAGGGAGACAGAATCGAAAGGTTGCAGAGCCGCTGCGTTTGAGGCCGGGAAAACAAGAACCACATAATGGGCCATGTTGCCGTCGTAACTGCTACCCTTCACCCACCATTTGAGCGTAAACCCTTCGGCATCTGCGGGCAACTGCATCGACGGCGAGACGAGCCATTCGTTGCACGAGGCGGAGGAATTATAACTGCTTTGTATACCGTAGTTGCCACCATGCCTGTAGCTATAGGAAGACACCCGGCTCCAGTTGTCAGAGGTGGACCCATTGTTGTCAATGATGGTCCAGCTGGAAAGGCTCGAAACATCCTCAAACCCTTCCTCCCAGGGGAAAGATGCTACCACGGGTGCCTCCTGCGCTTCGAGCACAAAGGCCGACAGGAGCGAAAAGATAAATAATAGCGTTTTTTTCATTGGATTAATATTTTAGGATTAATACTTGTTTTCGTTACATTTACTCAACTATGACAACGGACGTATATACCCCATCACTGGTCGCGGCCCGAAGCGTATAGACACCGGGGGCCACACCACTGACGTCGACGCTGACCTGCGGTGCATCTGCCGCTTTGCTGAGGACAATACGGCCATCCGTAGAGAGCAAATCAATTTTATGCAAGCCCTCGATTTCGACGGTAATATTGTCCTTGGCAGGATTGGGGTAAATCGAGCAACGGCCTGCCGTCACCTCGCGGACAGCGCTGGGCGATGGGGGCTCAGAATCTTCAACCATGGTGAGATGTAGCGTGTCGAACACCAACAGCTCCGGATGCTGCGGACAGAGCTCGATGGCAAGGTATACTTCTATGCTGCGCGGAGTAGAGAGGTCGGCAGAATCGGTACCACGGAGAAGGAACGAGTGCGGCTCGTCATTGATATACATGTAGTCGCGCGAAGCATCAATGATGTCACCGCTGTCGGTAACGCAGACAAAATCGTCACCACACGCGAGGTCGCCACCAAAAGAAATATGCACACGCCCTTCGCTGTAAGGGGTATTGGCCAGGTTCATAACAACCTCGCTCCCAACCATACGTTCAAATGTTGTCTGTCCGACATGGACAATGCGGCCAACCGTCGAAGGGCTGGTCAGGCTATGGCCCTCGATCATGACTCCCGAGTCGCGATTCAAATCGCCGATGTTGCAAATAGTGATGTGCATGTGATAGACTTCGCAGGGCACCAATGTGGCCTCGGCAACCAATTTGGCAGTATACCCATTATACTGGATCCCATCGGTTCCCGAAGGATTCTCCCTATAGTAGGAGCTGTATTCCGGATGTATGTCCACAGCAGACGAACCCGACGTGCCCGGCACACCGGGATTCACCGAATTGATAGCAACAGCAATGCCATCGGGATTCTCATCCGATACCGAACCAGGCACAAGGGCTATGTTTCGGGTGGCAACAAGGCCCGTGGCGGGGTCGATGCCCGTAAGGAAGAAGGCGAAAACATCGTTGTACCTGCTACCCACATACTCAGGATATTCCTCCGAACCAAAACTATAGGTGAACGACAGGTGGTCGGCCAGACACACAAGGTCAAAATCCAGCGTGGCACACGACCGAATGTCTCCAGTGCTGACGAGGGCAACGAGAGGGTCTGAATAATAGTTGCCTATCGGCTGATTGGCATGCCCATTATCGTTTGGACCTTCGGCCACCGATACATGCCCGGTGGTCAGCACAATACCCTCCTGCATCTGTACACCGCCGAACCCATTGCTTTGGAAAGAACCAATCTGTGGCTTGACGATATTTCCAGCCGCATTGTTGAACTTGACATTGTAGATTTCCACTCCCTCGCCCAGGAAATAATTTCGCAAAAACAACTCAACATTGGTACCTTCGGCCGAAGTAACAGAGATGTTCTGGGCGTGTGCCAGGGTGGCAACAGCCATCATCATGGTCAGGAACAGAAAACGGTATTTCATAATGGCGTAGTGTTTGTTTTGCATTTATTTTTGATGCAAAGATACAAACATTCCGCCAAGGGTGTGTAAATGCGCGTAGATATATGATAGATACACCTGCTGACTTCAAAGATATTTTACAGATATTTTCTCTGCTAAATATTATAAATCAGCATGGAATCATTTTACACTTTCTGGTCCACCAAGAGCGCTGATGAATGCATTCAGATCATCGTTCTCGCCCAGTGAAAGTTTCTTTCTGATGCGAGTCCTGTAAGTGCGAACCGTGTTATCTGCCAGATGGAGTGTGTCCGAAATCTCACGATTCGACAAACCAACCCGTACCAGCATACAGATTTTCATCTCGATATCCGTCAATCCTGGTGCGCGACGCTTGAGCTCATCGCAGAAACCCTCGTGCTGACGGGAGAACCCCTGCTCAAACTCCGCCCAATCGTTCTGCTCGCTGAACTCCTCCATGCGGCTGATACCCTGCAGCAACTGGAGTCGCAGATTCTTGGGCATTCCCGTAGCCACACGGCGCACCTCTCCGGCGAAGCTAACCATCTGCTCCTTCGTGGCAGCCTGCTCCATGCGCGTGGCGTCGATCTCGGCTTGCTGGCGGGAGAGCAGACGTTCATTTTCCAACTCACGGATACGGGCCTGACGGTCGGCCAACCGACGGCTCTGCCGATAGAGAAGGAATGCCACTACAATGATTACCAGCAGCAATGCCAGCAACAGCGCCACCATACCACGGCGCGCGGTGCGCAGCTCAAGGTCGCTAATGCTCTTCTCGTAAGCCTGCTGGCGCTCGAACACCTCCTCCAGATAACGCGAGTCGGAGGTGCGGTTGGATTCCAGCATCTGGCGCCCGGCACTCACCTCAAGCATTTTTTGGTAGTCGTTACGACTCTGATAGCACGACGCGAGCAGCGACAAAGCCTGACGCTTGATGGTCTGCTTGTGGTAGCCCTGATAATTCTCATAGAGGTCTGTGCAAATGGCAATGGCGCTGTCGATATTGCCTGCACTGGCGTCGATCCAGGCCTCGGTCAGGCGACAACACTGGCGGTCGAACTCAGTGCCATACCGCTCGGCGATGTCGCACATGCGCCGATACTGCACATCAGCAGAATCCATCTGTCCTACAGACAGATAGGCCATGGATGTATTGACACGGAAAAGAGTCCAGAACCGTGCGGTGGCTTCGGACGGCGAGGTGGGTGAGAGACTGTCGGAGCCCAAATCGTATTCCAAAGGGGAAAAGATGCTTACAGCCTGCCGAGGATGGCCAAGGTAGTTTTGCATAATACCCTCGTAGAGGCGGATCGTAAAACGATAGTTTTCCGGACACCAACTACGGGCACTGTCAAGGTTGACAGCTGCAGCCTCGATATTGGAAGCCGTCAGGAAATAATTCAACCTGTTTATGTAGCAACTGGCCACCATAGTGGAGTCTCCCAGCTGCCGGTAAATCTGCAGGGCTTTTGTATAGCATAGCAAAGAGTTAATACTCAGCACCGTGCTGTAATCCACCGTGCCTTCCACAAAGTAGACATAGGCCTGAAGGAAAGGAGGATCTGCGACATCGAGCGATGCCCGCGCCACCTCCATGTAATGGTACATGTCATCATAGCTACCACTTTGAGCGGCAAGACTTGCCATGCTCAGATAGGCCAAAACCTTGCCGTAGCGGCTGCTGTGTGACTGCGCATAAGACAGCATCTCGCGTGCGTCGGACTCGGCAATTTCGTTGCCGGAATACATGACACGCTGCCTGTTGGCGGCAAACATACTGTCGTAGACTTCGAAATCGGAGGCCGATTGTTGACATCCTGCCAAGGTTGCCACCCCGGATATCCCAAAAAGTATATATACTATGAATCTGTATTTTACAAGCCTTTTCATGTCGATTTACCATTACCCTATCCAACTGCAAAAATACACTTTTTTTTGATTCCTGTCTCCATCAAATCAACAACGACAAAAAAACAGCCTTCAAACCCATGGGCGCCGCCACAACATGCCGCCACCCGACCAGGGGCCGAAAAAAGGACAAAATGTCAAATAACATCCCTCCACACCCCCGGAAAACGACGACTCAAGGCATAAAGCGCTCTGAATAACAGAGATAACATAGGAGCCAACCCCTTACCATCCCCTTATCAAGTCCTTACCAACTCCTTACCAACTCCCACCAAAGTAAGAGATGATAGGGCGAAAACAGGGCCGTCATAGAGGTGAAAATGCCAAATGGGGACTTTGGGTTCTATGAAATCCGGTTTAACGCCAAACATCCCATCACAACCATAGCAAAATGAAATTATTTTTTTATAATCCAAAAAAATATTGTATATTTGCAGCCGTATAACCACATACGCAAAAAACGTATGGGGTTAGTAATGAATATTTAAGGATAGAAAATTACACATATATGAAAAACAAATATACAAAAATCACCCTGTTGACGGCCGCCATGGGCATGATGTTGTTTGCTTCGTGTGGAACACCTCAAGACTTGGCCTATTTCAAAGATGCTCCACGCAACGAGGAGACCGAACAAAATGGCCAATTCTCGAAAGGCATTCAAACCAACGACCTTCTCTACATCTACGTGGAAAGCCGAGCCCCTGAAGCCACCGTGCGTTTCAACCAGGAGACCAACAAAATAGCCGTTGCCGGAAGCGTGGTCATGAACCCCGGCAGCAGTGCTGTATCAGGATATCTCGTGAACAACGAAGGCGACATTACCTTTCCGGTTCTTGGGCGCCTTCACGTAGTAGGCAAGACCCACGCCCAACTGGCCGCAGAAATTGAACAACGACTTGTCAGCGAAGGGCATATCCTTGACGCCACAGTAACCGTAAAGCTGCTGAATTTCAAGGTCAGCGTGCTTGGCGAAGTGACAAAACCCGGCCAGATACAGGCTACAGGCGAACGCCTTACCATATTTGAGGCCCTCAGTATGGTTGGAGACCTGACCATATACGGCCAGCGCAAGAACGTAACGGTGGTACGCGAAGAGAACGGCACCCGTACAGTGGGAGAACTTGACCTCACATCGAAGGATGTCTTTGAATCGCCCTATTACTATCTGCACCAGAACGATGTGGTATACGTGGAGCCGAATGTCAAGAGAAAACGCAGCGCCGAGCGCGACCCCATGACATTGAGCTATATCTCAAGTGTAGTGTCGATTGTATCGGTTCTCACTTCGGCATTCTATTACTACTTGCTGGCCAAAACGAGACTCTAAAACAAGTGCTGGAAAGAAAACATAAAGCATAAAAGATATTTTGAAGATGGAAAAAAACAACAATAAACAACTTCAGAGCAACGTCAACGAAAACGAGAGCGAAAAGACGCTCTCCATTCGTGACCTTATCTTCATGGTGCTGAACAACTGGTGGTGGTTTGTCATTTCGGTGGTGGTATGCATGGTCATCGCCGGATTCCTCTACAAATCGCAAGCCAAGACATGGACCGCTTCGGGAACAATCCTTGTGCGCGACAACGGCAACAACATCCGCTATCAATCGCGAAGCATGGACCAGATCCTGAACAACATGGGCATGGACAACACCAACCTCTCGCTTGAGAACGAAATCTACATGCTCAAGTCGTCATGGCTGATGAATCAGGTTGTCAATCGACTTGGATTGAACTACACTTGCTCGCGCAATGACCTGTTCAAGAAAATCACCTATTTCAACGACGCTCCACTTCAAATGACCATACATGACAAAGACCAGGGGAACCGGGACACGGAATTCTCCATCAAAGTCACCCCTCTGGCCAACAACAAGTATGAGTACCGGGCAGAGAAATACGGAGTAAAAACAGAAACTCTCGAGGCCTACTATAGCCAACCCGTCAAATTCGACGACACCCTTTCGTTCACCATTGAAAAGACACAATACTACAACAACAACTACGAGAATGTATCGCTCAAAATGGGAGTGATTCCGTCGATGAAACTGGCACGCAACATGCTGAAATCGCTCACCATCAGCCGAATCGACAAGATGGCCTCCATCCTTTCCATCACCTACAACGACAGCAATCGCGAACGCGCCAACCAAATTGTAGACACGCTGATTGCCGTATATAACGATGATGCAATCGAAGACAAAAACAAGGTAGCACAGAAAACCGAATCGTTCATCTCCGACCGAATTGCACTTATATCGGGCGAACTGGATGTTGTCGATGCCCAAGTGGAAAGCATCAAACGTACGTCGGGACTGGGCGAAATGACCGGAGCAAACACCCAATTGTTGCAGACCGGCCAGCGCTACTCGGACGAGGTAGTTCGTCTGGAGACCGAAATGACGCTCATCAGCTACATTAAAAACTATGTCTCCGACCCCATCAACAGAGAGGAACTGATTCCTGCAAACGTGGGAATCAGCGACGTGGGAATCCAGGGAATGATAGCATCCTACAACAACCAAGTGGCAAACTATAAACGCCTGAGAACCACTGCCGGTCCCAACAACCCTGACGTGCAACGCGCCAAACGCCAGATGGACGATGAACTGGCAGCCATCAACACTTCCATCAGCAATCTTATTAATGCTACGCGCGTGCGCCTGCAAGACGCCCGCAGCCAAGAGGCCAAAACACGTGGCCAGATTGCCGCCATGCCCACACAGACGAAAGCTGTCACCGAAGTCACCCGTCAACAGAAAATCAAAGAGGAACTCTACCTGTACTTGCTCAGCAAACGCGAAGAAACTGCCATGAACCTGGCTGTTACAGTATCGAATGCCAAAGTCGTAGAACCCGCCACAGTCACCCTTACCGGCCCACGCCTCATGATGTTTGCCCTCGTGGCCTTAGTACTTGGATTGGCACTGCCTGCACTCGTTATGTTCTGCATCAGCTTCTTCGACACCAAACTGCGTTCGAAAGTGGATGTTGAACGCAACACGACCCTTCCTGTTTTGGGCGAAATCCCACAGAAACCTGCAGCACGTGTCAACGACGAAATCATCGTCACGGCAAACGGCACCGATGTGGTTACCGAAGCTTTCCGTTTGCTGCACTCCAATATTCCGTTCTTCCTGAAGGATGGACAAAAAGTGATACAGACTGTGTCCACTGTTCCCGGCGAAGGTAAATCATACACTGCCTTGAACCTGGCTCTGTCGTTAGCATACGTCGGGAAACGGACTATACTCATCGACTTTGACTTGCGTAAACGCAGCCTTTCGAAAACCATAGACCGCCACAACCGCGTAGGTCTGATCCACTACCTGCTCGACCAAGAAGACAACTTCGAGAAATACATCATGCACAGCGAGACATCCGACCATCTCGACTACGTTGTTTGCGAAAAGACACCACCCAACGCCACTCAACTGCTGATGGGAGAGAAACTGGATCGTCTCGTCAACTACCTGCGTAAACACTACGACTACATCATCTTCGACTCCACGCCTGCACAGATTGTGGCCGACTCGTCGGTGATCAACCGCGTGGCCGACCTCACCGCCTACATCATGCGCGTGGGCTACCTCAACAAGAACTCGCTGCCCTTCATCCAGGAAATGGCCGACAAGGGCAAGTTCAAGAATATGGCTGTCATCCTGACCGACGTGCCTCTGATCAAGAAGCGCTACGGTGGCTATGGCTACGGCTACGGTTATGGCTACGGTTATGGCTATGGCTACGGCTATGGTTACGGCTATGGCTACGGTTATGGCTACGGCGAGGAAAGCGACGCCACGAAAGAGAAGTAAACCAACTATTAACGGATACTGAATGAAAGGTATTGTTTTGGCGGGAGGCTCCGGCACCCGCCTTTATCCTATTACTAAAGGGGTCAGCAAACAGCTGCTCCCCATCTACGACAAGCCAATGGTGTACTACCCCATCTCGGTACTGATGCTTGCCGGCATCCGCGACATACTCATCATTTCCACCCCGCACGACCTGCCGGGATTCCGCCGCCTGCTGGGCGACGGCAGCGACTTCGGCGTGCACTTCACCTATGCCGAGCAGCCTTCACCCGACGGCCTGGCACAAGCATTCATCATAGGCGAGGAGTTCATCGGCAATGACTCAGTGTGTCTGGTGCTGGGCGACAATATCTTCCACGGCAACGGCCTGAGCCGCATGCTGCGCCATGCCGTCGACGCGGCCGAGCATGAAAACAAGGCCACCGTCTTCGGCTACTGGGTGGCCGACCCCGAGCGCTACGGCGTGGCGGAGTTCGATGCCAACGGCAAGGTGCTCTCCATCGAGGAGAAGCCCAAGGAGCCTAAGTCCAACTATGCCGTCGTGGGCCTCTACTTTTACCCCAACAAGGTGGTGCAGGTGGCCAAGAGCATCAAGCCCAGCGCCCGCGGCGAGCTGGAAATCACCTCCGTCAACCAGGAGTTCCTCAAGGACGGCGAACTCAACGTACAGCTGATGGGCCGCGGCTTCGCCTGGCTCGACACCGGCACCCACGACTCACTGGCCGAGGCCTCGACCTTCATCGAGGTCATCGAGAAACGCCAGGGCCTGAAAGTGGCCTGCCTCGAAAGCATCGGCTACGAAATGGGATGGCTCTCCGACGACGACATCCGCCGTGTGGCACAGCCTATGGCCAAGAACCAATATGGACAGTACCTGCTGAAAATGATTGAAAATGAACGTAATTGACACCGAAATAGCAGGAGTGAAAATCATCGAGCCGCGTGTGTTCGGCGATGCAAGAGGCTACTTCTTCGAGAGCTTCAGCGTTCGCGACTTCGCCGCACAGACGGGCATCGAGGTGACGTTTGTGCAGGACAACGAGTCCAAGTCGCGCTACGGCGTGCTTCGCGGTTTGCACTTCCAGAAGCCCCCCTATGCCCAGGCCAAGCTGGTGCGCGTGGTGGAAGGCACGGTGCTCGACATCGCCGTCGACATCCGACGTAATTCGCCCACCTACGGCCACCACGTAGCCGTCATGTTGAGCGGCGACAACCATCGCCAGCTCTTCCTGCCCAAGGGCATGGCCCACGGGTTCTCCGTGCTGAGCGACGAGGTGGTGTTCCAATACAAGTGCGACGAATACTACCATCCCGAAGCCGAAGGCGCCATCGCCTGGAACGACCCCACGCTGGCCATCGACTGGCAAATCCCCTCCGACAAGGTTCTCCTCTCCGAGAAAGACAGCCACCACCCACAGTTCAACAACTTCGTAACACCATTCTGACGATGAACATTCTGGTTACAGGCTCCAACGGACAATTAGGCACCCACATGCGCTTGCTGGCACCTCGGTCAAGGCACACGTGGCTCATGACCGATGTGGAGGAACTCGACATCACGTCGAAAGAGACTGTTTCCACCTTCGTCAACCTGCACAATATCCAACTGATTGTCAACTGCGCCGGATACACCAACGTGGACCGCGCCGAGAGCGACGAGGCGACAGCCCTGCGTGTCAACGCCGAGGCCGTAGCCAACCTCGCCGAAGCCATGCACCAAGTGGACGGCACCCTGATCCATATCTCCACCGACTACGTCTTCGGCGGCAACCGCAACAACACCCCCTGCACCGAAGAAGAACCCGTCAATCCCACCGGGGCTTACGGCCGCACCAAACTGGCCGGAGAGCAGGCAGCCGCAGCTTGCCGCCACATCATCTTCCGCACCTCATGGCTCTACAGCGAGTACGGCAAGAACTTCCTCCTCACCATGCTGAACCTCACCGCCACCAAGCCTGAATTAAAAGTGGTGTTCGACCAAGTGGGCACACCCACCTATGCCGGCGACCTCGCCCGTGCCATATTCGACATCGTCGAGGATGGGTCCTACCTCCAGCATCAAGGCATATTCAACTTCAGTAACGAGGGCGTATGCAGTTGGTTCGACTTCACCAAGGAGATCGCCCGCCAGAGCGGTCACACCGCCTGCAACATTCTCCCCTGCCACAGCGACGAATTTCCCAGTCCAGTGAAGAGACCTGCCTACTCTGTCCTGGACAAAACCAAATACAAACAAACATTTCATCGCGCTGTCCCCTACTGGACCGACAGTCTCACTATATGCCTAAACAATATCCTTTGTCAACAATGAAAAATTTTGCCATTATAGGAGTCGGCGGCTACGTGGCCCCGCGTCATCTCAAAGCTATCAAAGAGACCTCCAACGAACTCATCTCTGCCTACGACAAGAATGATTCCGTCGGAATCATAGACAGTTATTTCCCTCATGCCTCCTTTTTTACCGAACAGGAGCTCTTCGACCGCCACAACAACCTCGTCAAGTCCCAAGGCACCAACATCGACTACCTCTCCGTCTGCTCACCCAATTATCTGCACGACGCCCATACACGCTATGGATTACGTCTCGGAGCTGACGTCATCTGTGAAAAACCCGTAGTGCTCAGTCCCTGGAATATCGACGCTCTGGAGCAAGTCGAAATGGAGACTGGACACAAAGCCTATACCATTCTGCAACTGAGGCTGCATCCATCTGTAAAAGAGCTGAAAAAGCAAATCGACGAAGGCCCCAAAGACAAGATTTACGACGTTGACCTGGCCTATATCACCCCCCGTGGCTACTGGTACTATACTTCATGGAAGGGCCAAATCCAAAAGAGCGGCGGCGTGGCTACCAACATCGGCGTCCACTTCTACGACATGCTGCAATGGATTTTTGGCCCCGTGCAGAAAAACATAGTCCATGTCAGCAGACATGACCGCGTGGCAGGCTACCTCGAACTGCGTCAAGCCCGCGTACGCTACTTCCTCAGCATCAATGGCGACCACCTGCCTAAGGAGGCCGTCGCGGCTGGCAAGACCTCCTACCGCGCCATCACTGTCGACGGCTCCGAATTTGAGTTCAGCAACGGCTTCACCGACCTTCACACACGCTCCTACGAGGAAATCCTCGCCGGTCGCGGATTCCGCATCTCCGAAGCCAAGGATTGTATCCAGACCGTCTACGACATACGCCATGCCGAACCCATCGGGCTCAAGGGCGACTATCACCCCATGGCAAAACTCCCACTCACCAAACACCCCTTCGGATGGTAGAACAAGCTCCCTACATACACGAAAGCTCCTATGTCGACGACGGCGTAACCCTCGGCAACGGCACCAAGGTGTGGCACTTCTGCCACATCCAGCATGGCGCCGTGCTGGGCGAACGCTGCTCCCTGGGACAGAACGTCAACATCGGCCCCAACGTGCACATCGGCAACGGTGTCCGCATACAGAACAACGTCTCCGTATACGAGGGCGTCGAAATCGAGGACAACGTCTTCCTCGGCCCCAGCTGCGTCTTCACCAACGTGCTGATGCCGCGCCTCGACCGCCCCGCCAACGGCCACTACGAGCGCACCCTCGTCCGCGAGGGCGCTTCCATCGGAGCCAATGCCACCATCGTCTGCGGCCACACCATCGGCCGCCACGCCCTGGTGGGTGCCGGAGCCGTGGTGACCAAGGACGTGCCCGACTACGCCATCGTGGCCGGTGTGCCCGCCAAAATCATCGGAAAAGTAGAAGAATAACCAGCCATGCAGTTCCGCGATCTACATAGACAATACGAGGCCATGAAGGCTGAAATGGACGAGGCGATGCTCCGCGTTGCCGCCTCGGGGGCCTACATAATGGGACCCCAGGTGGCCGAACTGGAGCAGCAGCTGGCCGCCTACGTGGGCATGAAACATTGCATCTCCTGCGCCAACGGCACCGACGCCCTGCGCCTCTCGTTGATGGCCATGGGCATCGGACAGGGCGATGCCGTCTTCGTGCCCGACTTCACCTTCTTTGCCACCGCCGAGGCTGTGGCCATGGTGGGGGCCACGCCTATATTTGTCGATGTGGACAGGGAAACATACAATATCAACCCCAGCCTGATTTACGAGCACTACGAAACCGTCAAGCGCAACACCAGCCTGCGGCCCGCCGCCATCATTGCCGTGGACCTCTTTGGCCTTCCGGCCGATTACGACGCCCTGCACGAGGTCTGTCGCACCTGCGGCCTTCTCCTCCTCGAGGACGGCGCCCAGGGCTTCGGCGGCAGCATCCGCGGCAAACGCGCCTGCTCCTTCGGCGACATCAGCGCCACCTCCTTCTTCCCAGCCAAACCCCTGGGATGCTATGGCGACGGCGGCGCCATCTTCACCAACGACGACCACTATGCCGACCTTTTGCGTTCACTCCGCGTCCACGGCAAGGGCACCGACAAATACGACAACGTCCGCCTCGGTCTCAACTCGCGCCTCGACACCCTCCAGGCCGCCATCCTGCAGGTCAAGCTGCGCCATTTCGACGATGAACTGAAGGCTGTGAACCGCGTGGCAGCGAAATATAGTCAACTCCTCGCGGGCAAGGTTCAAACGCCCGTTGTGCCGGAAGGCTATACCTCCTCTTGGGCGCAATACACCCTACAGACCGAGAACCGCGACGACCTGCAGGCCCGCCTCAAGGCCGCCGGCATACCCGCCATGGTCTACTATCCCCACACCATGAGCCGCCAGACGGCTTTCGCCCACCTCAACCAAGCCCCTTGCCCCGTGGCCGACGAGCTCTCGCGCACCGTCCTCTCCCTCCCCATGCACCCCTATATGACCAATGAAGAAATAGAAACCGTCGCTTCGCTGATATGATTAAACTGAGTGACATAAAGATATGTGTGGTGGGCCTCGGCTACGTAGGCCTCCCCCTGGCGCGCCTCTTCTCCACCAAGTTCCCCACCCTCGGCTTCGACATCAACGCCGCCCGCGTCGACGCCCTCAACCACGGCCACGACGCCACCCTCGAGGTGGAGGACTCCCTGTTACAGGATGCCATCCGCAACCACGGCTTCCTCTGCACCTCTTCATTGGACGATCTCAAAGATTGCAACGTCTACATCGTCGCCGTGCCCACGCCCGTCGACGACAACAACCGACCCGACCTCCGGCCCCTCGTCGGAGCCTCCGAGGTGGTGGGCAAGGTCATCTCCCGTGGCGACATCGTCATCTACGAGAGCACCGTCTACCCCGGCGTCACCGAGGAGGAATGCCTCCCCGTCATCGAACGCCTCACAGGCTTCCGCCTCAACTCCGACTACTACGCCGGCTACAGCCCCGAGCGCATCAACCCCGGCGACAAGGAACACCGCGTCGAAACCATCCGCAAGGTCACATCGGGCTCCACCCCCGAGGCCGCCGACCTCATCGACGCCATGTACAACTCCGTCCTCCTCAACGGCACCCACAAAGCGCCCTCCATCCGCGTGGCCGAAGCCTCCAAAATCATCGAAAACAGCCAGCGCGACGTCAACATCGCCTTCGTCAACGAGCTGTCCAAGATCTTCAACGCCATGGGCATCGACACCAACGATGTCCTCGACGCCGCCGCCTCCAAGTGGAACTTCATACGCCTCCGCCCCGGCCTCGTGGGCGGCCACTGCATCTCCGTCGACCCCTACTACCTCATCGAGAAATCGCAACTCTACGGCGTCCTGCCGCGCGTCATGAGCAACGCCCGACGCCTCAACAACTCCATGGGTGCCTACGTGACCAACCAGACCATCAAGCAGATGAACCTCAAAGGTGTACCCGTCAAGGACGCCCGCATCCTCATCCTCGGCTTCACCTTCAAGGAGAACTGCCCCGACATCCGCAACACCAAAGTCATCGACATCTACCATACCCTCCACGAATACACTCCCAACATCACCATCCTGGACCCGTGGGTCAACCCCGAACGAGCCCGTGCCGAATACGGCATCGAGGTCATCAACCAACTGTCAGACAAAAGTAACCATTCATTTGACGCCGTCATTCTCGCTGTGGCGCACAACGAGTTCTCCTCCGTCGATGTCCGCGCGCTGGCCCCTCAGCCCGCCGTGGTCTACGATGTCAAAGGGGTGCTGCCACGCAACATCATCGACGCCAGACTTTAAAACCATTCGCCTATGTTCAAAAAATTATCCTTTTGGCTCGTCAAGAAGTATCGCCACTCCACCATCCCTCAGTCGTACATTCTCCTGCTCGACGTGGCTTTGTTCATTGCCGCCTTCTTCATGATGGAAGCATTCCGCACCTATGGGATAGCTCAAATCACTTCCCGCGGCGTACTGGTAAAATTCGTGTGGTCACTGATGTTGACGGTCATCTTCTTCCTCATCAGTGGCTCCTATAGAGGTATCATACGACATGCCGGCATTTCCGACATCTACAAAATCCTCATCTCCACCATCGGCCCGCTCATCCTCTGCTGGCTCATCAACATTGTCAACAACCAGTTCAAGCCCCCCATCATCTCCTCCTTCTACCTCCTCTCCTACCGCGAGTCGCTCACCCTCTACCTCATCCTGGGCATGCTGATGATTATCTCGCGACTGCTCATGCAGCGCGTCTACAACGAATTCTTCCGCCGCCGCAGGCCCACGGTCAACGTGGTCATCTACGGCGCCGGTGCCGCCGGCATCATCGCCTACAACGCCCTGAAACAAGAAGGCGACTATCAGTATCGTGTGGTGGCTTTCATCGACGACGACATGTCAAAAGTGAACCAGGAACTCAATGGTGTTCCCGTGATGCGTGCACGCACGGTCCTCAACGACAAGTTCGTCAGCGGCAAGAAAGTCAAACAACTCATCATCGCCATCCCCACCATACGCACCCTCCACAAACAAGCCATCACCAACCGCGCCCTCGACCTCGGCATGACCGTCAAGGCTGTGCCTCACGTCCGCACGTGGATCAACGGCTCCTTCTCAGCCAACCAGATAGAGGACATCAAGATTGAAGACCTTCTGGAACGCGAGAGCATCCGCCTGGACAATGTCAACATCGTCCGCGAGGTGGTCGACAAGGTCATCCTCGTCACCGGCGCTGCAGGCTCCATCGGCTCCGAAATCTGCCGCCAGCTCATGACCTACCAGCCCAAGAAGGTCATCATGCTCGACCAGGCCGAAAGCCCCATGTACGACCTCCAGTTCGAACTCAAGAACACCTACAGCGACCACCTCGACCGCATGGAGTTCGTCATCGCCAACGTCAAGGACCGCGAGCGCATGGAGCAGGTCTTCCAGGCCTTCCGCCCCAACCTGGTCTACCACGCCGCAGCCTACAAGCACGTGCCCTTCATGGAGGAAAACCCCTACGAGGCCGTCTATATCAACGTCTTCGGCACCCGCAACCTCGCCGACCTGGCCATCAAGTACGGCGCACAGAAGTTCGTCATGATTTCCACCGACAAGGCCGTCAACCCCACCAACGTCATGGGCGCCACCAAGCGCATGGCCGAAATCTACATCCAGAGCCGCTCCACCGACCAGACCCACTTCGTCACCACCCGCTTTGGCAACGTCCTGGGTTCCAACGGCTCCGTCATACCCCTCTTCAAGAAGCAGCTCGCTGCCGGCGGCCCCCTCACCGTCACACACAAGGACATCATCCGCTACTTCATGACCATCCCCGAGGCCTGCAACCTCGTCCTCGAGGCCGGCGCCATGGGCGAGGGCGGCGACATCTTCGTCTTCGACATGGGCAAACCCGTCAAGATCTACGACATGGCACGCAAGATGATACAGCTCTCCGGCATGCCCAACATCCAGATCAAGGAAATCGGTCTCCGCCCCGGCGAGAAACTCTACGAGGAACTCCTCGCCACCAAGGAGAACACCATCCCCACCTACCACCCCAAGATCATGCGCGCACAGGTGCGCAAGTACCCCCTCGAGGCCATCGACCGCGAATACAACGCGCTCTGGGACATCCTCGAAACCATGGACGACATGAAGATTGTGGCCAAAATGAAAGAAATCGTGCCCGAATTCCTTTCCAACAACTCCATCTACTGCCAACTGGACAAGAAAGAAAATGCCTAAACATCATTTCCGGTCACTTGTTCTCCTTCGCCTCTTTGCGACTCTCATCCTCCTGTTCGTCACCCAGAAGGTAGTCTTCATGCTCTACAATATGCCGCTGGCTGACGGCGCACCGTTCCTCTCGTGCGTCGCCTCTCTTTGGCATGGTCTGCGACTCGACATCGCCACCGCCTGCTACCTCCTGCTCTTGCCCACACTCGTCTTGCTCATCAGCTACTTTTTCAAGCGCTTTCCGCTGCGCAAGGTGCTCATGCCCTACTATATCCTTGTGGCCATCGTCCTGGCGCTCATCTTCGTCGCCGACACCATCCTCTACAGTTTCTGGGGCGCCAAGCTCGACGCCAACGACCTCATCTATGCCGCCAAACCCCGCGACATGCTCGCCAGCCTGCCCCTCTGGGCCACCCTCCTGGCCTTCCTCGTGGTCGGCCTCATAGCCTTCCACTACTACCGCCGCCTGCGCCATGCCACACCCATAGAGCTCGACAAGCCTCGCCACTTCTGGCACTGCCTCTGGGTGGTGCCCGCCGTGGCGCTGATGCTCCTCGGCATGCGCGGAGGCCTCACAGAATCCACCGCCAACCCCTCCTACGCCTACTTCTCCACCCACCCCTTCTGCAACCACGCCGCACTCAACCCCACCTTCAACATCTTCCACTCCCTCTTCAAGGTGCAGGACCTCTCCCGCGAGTTCCAGACCCTCCCCGACGGCGAAGTCGACCACCTGCTTGGCGACACCTACCAACCCGACGCCACCCTCGCCGACACCCTCCTCAACACCCCGCGTCCCAACGTCCTGCTCATCATCTGGGAGGGCGCCGGACTCGGCATGGTGGGTTCCGACACCGTGGCGCCCAACCTGCACCGCTACATGCAGGAGGGTGTCTACTTCTCCAACTGCTACGCCAACAGCTACCGCACCGACCGCGGCATCGTCTCCGTGCTCAGCGGATGGCACGGCCTGCCCACCACCACGCTCGTCAAGAGGCCCGATCTCTGCCGCAACCTCCCCTCCATAGCCTCCTCGCTCCGTAGCGCCGGATATGCCACCAAAATAGCCTACGGAGGCGACATCGACTTCACCAATATGCGCATGTACCTCTCCGAGACCGGCTTCACCACCGTCCTCGGCGGCGACGCCTTCCCCTCCGCGCTCTACACCAGCGCCTGGGGCGTGCCCGACGAGCACCTGCTGCAGCCCGCGCTCATCCCCGCCGAGCGCCCCTTCTTCACCGCCGCGCTGACCCTCAGCAGCCACGAGCCCTGGGAGGTGCCCATGCACCGCCTCGACGACTACAAGCGCAACGCCTTCGCCTACACAGACTCCTGCCTCGGCGCCTTTATCGACGGTCTCAAGGCCACGCCCCTCTGGGACAGCCTCCTGGTCGTCATCGTCCCCGACCACGGCATCCCCTTCGTCGAAGGGCAGCCCACCTCCGACGTCACCGTCTCCCGCATACCCATGCTATGGATAGGCGGAGCCCTCCGCAAGGCCAAAACCGTCGACCGTCTCTGCAGCCAGAGCGACCTCGCCGCCACACTCCTCTGCCAGCTCGGACTCTCCGCCGCGGGCTTCCCGTTCAGCCGCAACGTCCTTGGAACAAGATACATGGAGCGCAAACAGTTTGCCATGCACTCCGACAAGAACTGCCTCAACCTGGTGCTCCCCGAGGGCAGCTGGCACTACGACTGCATCAGCCGCACCCTCCAGCCTGCCGACAGCGCCAACGCGCGCTTCGTCGAGGCACTCCTGCAGCGCATCTACCAGACCACGGCAGCACTATAACCTAATACACAACAGAAATCGTCCGTTTGATGACCTGCCTACTCCCATGCAGGTCATAGAGGTCAATATAGACAATATAGCGGCCACTCGGCAGCCGCACCCCGCCATCTCCGGCCCCGTCCCATACAATCTCGCCGTGCGTGCCCAACAGGCCGTCGTTCAGCAGGCGGCAAACACGGTTGCCGCGGACGTCGTATACAGCAATCTGGCCGTATACGTCATTGGTTTCCAACCGATAACCAATCACAAGCTCATCCTGATAGCCATCGCCGTCAGGCGAAACCAACGAGGACGAGAAATCAAAATCATTCTCCCCGACAAGCCACTCCTGACTCTGCGAATTCTCGCATGTCGGCGTACCGTACCCCGCAACGGAAGAAGCTGAGAACCAATTGCCGGCGGCATTGCAATCAATGTCGAAACGCCGACGCTCCAGCGCCACACCGGCCTTGTTCCTCAGCAATCGGCTGTGCATCTTGGGACTGTAGTCAAACTTCTCCACCACAGTGCCGTCAGCCGTGGCCAGCACCACGCTCCCCCCATCGTTGGGAAAGGGAGGAAGAGCGCATTCCAGGAGCTTGTCGGGACTGTCCACGCGGTAGTTCGACGCCACCGAAACGGCATTCCGCGTCAGCACAACATAGTCGTGCGGCGCCACCCTATGCGGCGGCAACGCATAACGAGTGCCAAGGGTGTCCCCCATCCATCTTATAATCAGATACTCCGACAGCTCCACGGCCGCGCTGCCGCTGTTGTACAGCTCCACGTACTCAGCCTCGCCGCTGCGAGGCTGAAAAAGCAGTTCGCTCACGCCCAGGGTACCCTGGGCGCAGGCTGACGCCTGCGCCCAGGCAATCACTATCAAATAACTGATTCCAAACCTTTTCATCGTCATCATTAACGTCGAAATCGGAAAAATATTATACCGCCCCCACATCGTCCCCGCCTCGCCCCCAATTCGCCCCTTATTCGGCCGTTCTTATATAGTTCCTATATCGTTCTCATATAGTTCTTATATAGTTCCTATATACAGTATATAAGAACTA
>CALGCG010000134.1 GCA_937884485.1 uncultured Bacteroidales bacterium | reverse complement strand
TCTTATATAGTTCCTATATACAGTATATAAGAACTATATAAGAAGTATATAAGAACGATATAAGAAGGGCCGAATTGGGGGCGAACAAGGGGCGAAAAAGGGGCCTCAGTTTGAAGGTCCAGCGCCGTTCGGGGCGCAGGATGTAGGCGGTGTCGTAGGCGAGGCGGTTATAATGAAGGTCCAGAAGGCTGTCGGCCTTCTGGACCAGGGTTTGTGCGTCTGCCGCCAGGGGGCAGAGCGCGATGAGAATCAGAAAGAGTGTGCGCTTCATTTCACCACTTCGGCCTCGACGAACTCCTCCTTGGCTTCGAGGGCTTTGGCGGCGGCCTCGAAGTAGTCTTCCACAAGGTTGAGTCCTGCCAGGGCGGTGAAGCTGGCGCAGCCGATGGCCAGGAAGGCGATGCCGAAGAGGATGCTCAGCGTGGTGGCGGCAATGTTGGGGTCGAACATGCTCCAGGCGCCGAAAGCGATGGTGAGCAGGCCGAGCAGCAGCATGAGCCACCAGCCTTTGGCTCCGGCGCGGTAGTACTTGATGGTGTTGAGGCTGAAGTCGATGCCTTCGAAGAGGATGTAGATTCCCAGCAGGATGGCGATGATGGCGGGGTGGAGCACGATGAGCACGCCGAGGACAATCATCAGCACCGAGGCCGAGAGGGCCGTGGTGTCGAGGCTGCGGAGGGTGGCCTTGTACTGCAGGAAGAAGAACACCACGCCGGTGAGGATGACCACCACGCCTGCTATCTTGGCAAAGACGCCCATGGTGTCGATGGGGAAGCAGAAGCAGAGTATGCCGAGGGCGGCAAAGGCTATGCCGCGGATGATGAGACTCAGTTTGGAACTTTTGAACATGGTGTGAGGGGGTTATTTCTCGTTGGGTTTGGCACTGTTGGGTTTGGCCGTGGCGGCGGGGGTGGCGATGGAGGCGCGCATGTCGGTGTCGGCCTGGATGTTCTTCATGCGGTAGTAGTCCATGATGCCGAGGTTGCCGCTGCGGAAGGCTTCGGCCATGGCCAGGGGCACTTCGGCTTCGGCCATGATGACCTTGGCGCGGGCTTCCTGGGCCTTGGCTTTCATCTCCTGCTCGGAGGCCACAGCCATGGCGCGACGCTCCTCGGCCTTGGCCTGGGCGATGTTCTTGTCGGCGTTGGCCTGGTCCATCTGCAGCTGGGCGCCAATGTTCTTGCCCACGTCGATGTCGGCAATGTCGATGGAGAGGATCTCGAAGGCGGTGCCGCTGTCGAGGCCCTTGGTGAGGACGAGCTTGGAGATGCTGTCGGGGTTCTCGAGCACCTGCTTGTGGCTGGTGGCCGAGCCGATGGAGGTGACGATGCCTTCGCCCACGCGGGCGAGGATGGTCTCCTCGCCGGCGCCGCCGACGAGCTGCTTGATGTTGGTGCGCACGGTGACGCGGGCTTTGGCGATGAGCTGGATGCCGTCCTTGGCCACGGCGGCCACGGGGGGCGTGTCGATGACCTTGGGGTTGACGGAGGTCTGCACGGCTTTCAGCACGTCGCGTCCGGCGAGGTCGATGGCCGTGGCGGTCTTGAAGTCGAGGTTCATGTTGGCCTTGTCGGCGCTGATGAGGGCGTTGACAACGGAGGCCACGTGGCCGCCGGCCAGGTAGTGGGCCTCGAGGTCGTTCTGCCTGATTTGCAGGCCGGCCTTGGTGGCGGAAATCATGTTGTTCACAATCACCGTGGGCGGCACTTTGCGGAAGCGCATGAAGATGAGCTGCACCAGGTTGACGTGCACGCCGGAGATGATGGCTTGGAACCAGATGCCTACGGGCACCAGATAGAGGAGGATGATAACCGCTATGATTATCACTCCGATGAGGATCATTGTACCGATTGTCATTTTTTATTTGTTTTTAGGGGTTTTACTCAAAACGGTTGTCGTTGGCCTCGCGCACGTCGATGCGGTAGCCTTCGATGGCCACGACCTCTATGTCGCGGTCGGGGTCGATGTACTTGTTGACGGCGTGGACCTCCATGGTCTGTCCGTCGATGAGGGCCTTGCCGGTGGGCGCTAGGCGCGAGATGGTGACACCGCGGGTGCCGACCTTCACGGCGGGCTCCAGCTGGTTTACCTTGCTGTCGCTCTCCTCCTTGAGGCTGAAGCGGTTCCAGGTCTTGGTTTTGAATATCCACAGGAACGTCAGCAGGCAGAGCACGAAGGCGCAGAGCAGGATGATGGTGCCTACGGTGGTGCCGAAGAGCACGTAGCTCTGCCACACGCCGAAGGCTATGGCGGCCACGCCGATGGTGCCGGCCACGCCGCCGGGGAGGATGAGCACTTCGAGGGCCAGCAGGGCGACGCCTACCAGGAGGGTGATGATGAGGAGCGTTGTGTTCATATTCTTCAGTGTTTAGTGTTTTGTGTTCAGTGTTCAGTGTTTAGTGTTCTTAGTTTTCTACAATTTCGGAGGTCAGTTGCTTGTTGAGGAGGGCGGTGTGCATGGGCAGGAGATCGGTGTAGGAGCCGTGTTTGACGGTGCATTTGCCGTGGCAATGGACCAGTATGGCGCACTGCTCGGCCTGCTCGGTGGTGTGGCGGCAGATGTCGACGAGGGCCTTGATGACATAGTCGAAGGTGTGCACGTCGTCGTTCCACAGCACCAGTGAGCAGCCGTTGTCTTCCAGTACGGCGGCTTCGTCCTCGGCCTGCGGACTTACATAGGGTTTTTCAGTTTTGTCCAATGCTATTTTCAATTTTCAGTTTTCAACTTTCAATTTTCAATTAGTGCCACGGCTTGGGCGCTGATGCCTTCCTCGCGGCCTTCGAAGCCGAGGTGCTCGGTGGTGGTGGCCTTGACGGACACCTGTCCGAGGTCGAGCCCCAGGGTGGTGGCTATGTTGCGGCGCATCTGCTCGATGTGCGGGGCCAGTTTTGGGTGCTGGGCCACGACGGTGGAGTCGATGTTGGCGATGTGGTAGCCGTGCTGGCTGAGAAGGGTGCCGACATGCGCCAGGAGGCGGAGGCTGCTGATGCCTTTGTACTGTGGGTCGGTGTCGGGGAAGTGCTTGCCGATGTCGCCCAGTGCGGCGGCGCCGAGGAGGGCGTCGCAGATGGCGTGGAGCAGCACGTCGGCGTCCGAGTGGCCCAGCAGGCCGTGGGTATGTTCGATGCGCTCGCCGCCAATCCATAGCGGCAGGCCTTCCTGCAGCTGGTGCACATCGTATCCGGTTCCTATTCGCATCATATATCCTAAAACTTTAAACCTTAAACCTTACTTCGTCGGTTTCATGTCCAGACCGATGCTGACACGGATGGTGTTGGCCAGCGAGTTGGTGGAGATGATGGTGGTGGGGATGAGGTAGGAGAAGTCGCCGGTGAAGTAGCTGTAGCGGATGCCCACGCCCACGGTGGCATACTGGCGGCCGCCCTTGTTGGCATGCTCGAAGAAGTAGCCGGCACGCACGGCGAAGGTCTCGGAGTACCAGTATTCGGCACCAGCCGAGATCTGGATTTCCTGCAGCTCTTCCTGCAGTCCGCCGGGGGCATCGCCGAAGGAGCGCAGAGCACCCTCGATGACGCCAATCTGATTGTAGTCCTTCCATGCTGTGGTGTCGTTGCGCAGCGGGGGAGTGGGCACAAGGAGCTTGTTGAAGTCGAGCATGACGGAGATCTTGTTGTATTCGTCAATGCGGTTGGTGTAGCGTCCGCCTATGCGGAGGTTGGTGGGGAGGAACTCCTTGTCGTTGTCGTCGTTGGAATAGGAAAGCTTGGCGCCAAGGTTGGAGATGAAGGCGCCGAGGGCGAAGTCCTGGGTTTTGTCGATGGCCTGCTGGTAGTAGATGCCGATGTCGGCGGCCAGGGAGTTGGCGGCCTGGGTGGCGGTGTTGCTGCTACCGTCGCTGATGGTTTGTCCGTTGGTGAGGTCGGAGCGAAGGAAGCGTCCCGTGGCGCCCAGGGAGAGGTTGTCGGAGAGCTTCAGCGCGTAGGAGGCATCGATGGTGAATTCGTTGGGGTGGAGGGTGGTGATTTTGTTGCCATCGATGTCGGTATTGTCGATGTCGCCAAGGGTGAAGTAGGTGAGGCTGGCGGCGGCGGTGCTACGCTCGTTGATGCGGTAGTAGCCGGTGAGATAGAAGAGGTTCATGTCGCCGACTTTCAGTTTGCGCAGCCAGGGGGTGTAGGTGGTGTAGGCGCCGGCGGTGCCGTCGATGAAGGCCAGTTTGGCGTTGTTCCAGTGGGCCGAGTAGGCGTCGGGCGTGGTGGCCGCGCCCACGTCGCCCATACCGCTGGAGATGGCGTCGGGGGCGATGAGGATGATGGGCAAGCCTGTAGATATGAAATTTTTCTCTTGTCCGAGTTCGGAATACTGGGCGCTGAGCGTGGTGCAAAGAGCCGTGAGCAGTGTCAGGAATCCAAGTTTTTTCATTCTTTCATTATTGTTCTAACAAATTTTGTTATGGATAACGCGAATATTTCTTTTTTATTGTTATTGCACAATACATTTTGTGGTGGCTTGATGGGTCTCGCCGTCGGTGTCGGTTATCACCATGCGTGCCAGGTAGAGTCCCGGGGGGACAGCGCTGACGTCCCACACCACGGGACCTACGATGAAGCCCTCGCTGGATACGGCGGGTGTGCAGCGGTAGGCCATCTGGCCCCGGCTGTTGTAGATCTGCAGTTCGGCCGAGGCGATGTCGTCGGGGCTGTTGACGCGGAGCGAGAGCACCATGCGCGATGACGAGGGGTTGGGGGCCACGTCGAGGTTGGAAAAACAGAGCGTGTCGGCGCTGTGCACCATGAATGGCACGGTGGCGGTGTTGGAGATGCCGAAGATGTTCCATGCCTTGACGGTGACGGTGTGTTTCCCCGGTGCGAGGCTCTGCAGGGTGTAGGCCACGCTGCCGCGGCGGCTGTCGGCGATGTCGGGCTGGTAGAGGTCGTTGAGGACGATGATGCTGTTGGGGTTGCCGTCGACGATGGCGGTGATGTCGTGTCCCAATCCGGTGCCGACATTGATGCCCGCCGAGTCGGAGAGCAGGGCCACGAGGGTGGGGGAGTCGCCTGTCAGTCCGCCGGGGCGGAAGTTGGTGTCGCCCATATAAAGGCGTATGGAGGGAGCCAGTGTGGTGTCGAAGGTGGTGTCGCTCATGCCCCCGAGTTTGAGGCGTGTGAAACTGCCGGTGGCGTGGTCGTAGGCCGACTTGGCATAGTGGCTCAGCTTGGCATAGGCATATTGATAGGATATGTCGCGAGGGACCAGGAACGAGTACTCGAAGCGTCCGCCCTGCACGGTGTGGGTGCCGCGGTAGAGCACTGTTTTCTGCTGCCAGAAGGACAGCTCGGTGCCGGGGTTGTCGTTGGCCAGGGTGGAGGAGCGCATCTCGCGGTCGAAGACGATGGGATAGATGGTGCCGTCGAAGTCGGTGAGCAGTGTCCCGTTGCTGTCTTGTATTTCACCGCTGACGGTGACGCGCGACAGTGCGTCGGCCTGCACGTCCTCGCCGTCAACGACGGGGACGGCGTTGATGTGTGTCACTTTCACCTGGTTGGCGGGCTGGCTCAGCCGCAGGGCCGGGTCGCCCAGGATGTTGATGCACATCGATACCGCCGTGCGGTTCTTGGCCATGCGCAGGGCGTCGCCCACGGTGTTGGAGGGGTCGAGGGCAAAGAGTACCACGTCGCGGTTGAAGCGCTCGATGTGGCTGATGGGGCGCGAGGCGCTGATGACGCCAATCATGGCCGAAGGGGCCAGCACGCACAGCTCGGCGCCGCTCGCCTCGTCGACCTGGTCGTACCGTCCGTAGGAGCAGGTGCTGGTGACGAAAAACGGCATGCGGTTGCCGTTGGCATAGGCTGCGATGTCGGCAGGTTCGACGTAGCGCTCGGTGCCGATGTATTGCGCCGAGCCGTGGCCGATATAGTTCAGCAGCAGGCATCCGTAGTTGATGCGCTGCCGCAGGGCGTTGTTGAGGTCGGGGTAGTAGGAGCCTATGGAGCCCGACTCCTGGTGGTAGGCGTCGGCGTAGAGGCGGTCGATGTTGATGTGGGGCATGCTGGTCTTGAGGGCCGAGGCTATGGTCTCCGACGAGTGTGCAAAGGCGGTGTCGCTGGGACGGCTGGGGTCGGCGTCGTCGGCCAGCAGGGCCACGTAGTTGCGCCAGTCGCCGCGGTTGGTTTCGTCCTCGAGGTCGCTGCGTGTGAGGTAGCGTTCTATCTTGTCCACCAGCAGGGTGGCTTCGTCGGCGTTCTTGGCGGGCAGGCGTCCGATGCTCACCTCCAGGAGCTCCGACGAGGTGCCGCGTCCGTCGGGGGCCAGGTAGCCCAGCATGTCGTCGCTGGCGTAGGATGAGCCCTCGCTGTCAAACGAGTAGGGTGTTTCGTATGTCACCATTGTGGGGATGCTGCTGCCCAGCAGGTTGCGGTTGTCGTAGGTCCCTTTGCCGAAGAGGATGGCATAGCGGGGCGGGCGCGCGGCATGGCGGGCTTTCAGGTCGCGCAGCAGCGAGCGGATGGCCATGGGGTCCTTCTTGCCCGAGGAGTATTCGTTGAACACCTCTTGGTCGCTGACCACCAGGGTGGTGAATCCGTCGAAGACTTCGTGCAGCGTGGCCAGCCGCTGGGCCTGTTCGCGGTAGGCTTCAAGGGTCACTATCACCAGGTCGGCCTGGGCGGCTCCGTGGAGGTCCTGGT
Organism: uncultured Bacteroidales bacterium; assembly: GCA_937884485.1. Lineage (GTDB taxonomy): Bacteria > Bacteroidota > Bacteroidia > Bacteroidales > P3 > Colimorpha. Next base: position 29,556 of record CALGCG010000134.1, on the reverse strand, counting down.
TGGCGAGGGGCTCTATGCGGGTGGGCGCAAGGTAGGAGTATTCGTCGAAAACGATGTATTTCCCGGCGCCTGTCGTGAGGTCGGTCCAGGTGTTGCCGGTCACCGTCATCTCGCTGACGTTGAGGGGGTCGGTGACATTCCAGACGCGGGCGTTGCCCAGGCCGCTCATCGAGAAGCGTGCCGTGGCGCCCAGGTGGCGGTTGTTGCGCACGGTGGTCTGCCCGCCGCTGTAGGCGAGGGCTGCCGTGGCATTGAGTTCGATGAAGTCGAGGTAGCCGCTGCCGGCGCCCTCGGCGGAGGAGAAGTTGAGGGTGAAGTTGATGTCGGATTGCGAGGTGGGGATTGCGTCGTAGGCAATCCGGTAGGGTGTGTATTCGCTGGTGACGGCCTGCCAGCTGTGGCCTGCGGCGCTCAGCCGGAAGGTGGCATGCGTCGTGGAGAGGCTGGCGACGGCGTAGCGCAGGCGCACGTCGCTGATGCCGCTCCCCGGCAGGCGCAGGGCGAAGGTGCGTTGGGACTGCGCGGTGGACAGCTTCTCGCCGACCCACACCTGCCCCGAGTGGTAGATGTTCACCATGTCGTTGTCGTGGCGCGCAACCACGGTGTGCGTGCTCAGCGTGGTGTCGGCGTCGACGGCCGGCGCCGTTGCCACACGGCGCTGCCGGGGCGCATTGAGGGTGAGGAAGTAGCAGTTCTCTGTGGCGTAGGCATGGGGGCTGTAGGTCCAGAGTCCCTGGCTGTTGTCGTAGGTCCATCCGCCGGCGCCCTCGCCGTAGAAGAGCAGTTCGTCCTCGGCGTCGAAGCGCTGGTTGCCGTTGCGGTCGAGGATGTCGATGCCGACGGGCTGCATGTCGGCAGTGGGGGTGAGGGCGTTCTCGGCGGAGAGCATGGCGCCGCTGCGGCCGTAGACCGCTATGCTGTCGATGGACGCATCCCGGAGTTCCGGCAGGTTGCGTGTGGTGACGCTGTAGACCCCCTCTTCCTCCACGGACAGCCTCCACCAGCGGCCCGTGGCAAGCACCGAGTTGCTCTGCGCTCCGGCATACCCGCTGAGGGCCAGCATGAATATGATGATGTGTCTTTTCACTGTTTTCCTTTTTTCGATTGTCTATTAACGGCAGACTTTGTTTTTTATTGTATAAAAACTATATATTATAATGTCATGAAACGCTATCTGGCGCATTCCCAGTGGGTTCGCCTTTCCGGCGCCCTGTCCTCTTCCTGTCATCTTCTACCGTGGGGGGTGATGGTAGGAGGAGGGGAATAATTTGGGAAGAAGATGGGAAGAAGATGATACCTCTTGGGTGCTGATTTTCAGCATTGTATATTTTTTGAAAATGTACCCTCCAAAATGTGTGGAAATATGTGTATCTTTGCATACGTTTTCCCGAGGACAGGAATTGGTATGAATATCGAATTGTCAGCACATTACACCTATCGGAACATCGTCCGGTCCGTGTCGCCGAGCATCGCCATGGTGCTTGTCACGTCCATCTATTCCATTGTCGACGGGTTCTTTGTGTCCAATTTTGCCGGCAAGACGGGTTTCGCGGCGGTCAACATGATGTACCCCGTGATGATGATAGTGGCCGCCTTGGGGCTGATGGTGGGCAGCGGCGGCGGCGCCTTGGTGTCCAAGATCAAGGGCGAGGGCTACCCCGAGAAGGCCAACCGCGTGTTTTCCATGCTGGTGCGCTTCTCGCTGGTGCTGGGGGTGGTGCTGGGGGCTTTGTTTGCCGTTTTTGCGCCCCAGATATCGCTGCTGCTTGGCGCCGACGGGCCTATGCTTGAGCCCTGTGTGGTCTATGGGCGCTTGTGCATGGTCGGCATGCCGGGCTTTGTGCTGCAGATGGCCTTCCAGTCGTTCTACATGGCGGCCGAGCGGCCCCAGCTGGGGACGGTGATGTCTGTGGTCTGCGGGGTGGTGAATATCGTTTTCGACGCCCTCTTCGTGTGGCTGCTCGACTGGGGTGTGGCGGGAGCCGCCTGGGCCACGTCGCTGTCGCAGCTCGTCGGCGGCTTCTTCCCGGTGGTCTATTTCGCCTCGCGGTTCAACCATTCCTCGCTGCGCCTGGTGCGTACCCGCACGTTGTGGCCCTACATCGGGCGCGCGTGTTCCAATGGGCTGAGCGAATATGTGGGCAACATAACCCTCAGCATCGTCAGCATCGTATACAATCTTCAGCTCATGCGCTACCTTGGCGAGAATGGCGTCGCCGCCTACGGCATCATCATGTACCTCTCGTTCATTGCCGCGGCCATATTCATCGGCTACAATATCGGCATCACTCCCGTTATCGGCTACCACTACGGAGCGCGCAATGTGTGGGAGCTGCGCAGTCTTTTCCGCAAGTCGCTGGTGATTGTTTTTGTCGTGGGGACGGTCATCACGCTGGTCTCCGAGCTCCTCAGCGGCCCCATAGCCCGTGTTTTCGTTGGCTACGATGCCGAGCTGACGGCGCTCACCATACGCGCGCTGCGCATCTATATGCTCTGCTTCCTTATCTGCGGGTGGAATATGTTCGTCTCGGCCCTCTTCACCGGGCTCAACAACGGCCTTGTTTCCGCTGTCGACGCCCTCGCCAGGTCGATGGTCTTCGAGCTCGGCGCCGTGCTGTCCCTGCCTGCGCTGGTGGGCATCGACGGCATCTGGTGGTCGGTCAATGTGTCGGAGGTGTGCACGCTGGCGCTCTCGGCGTTCCTGGTGGCGCGTTTCGCCCCCCAGCTGGTGCGTCGCCGCCGACGCTGAAAGCCAATGGGGGGCTGGAGGCGGAAAAAAAATGAAAAAAAATTGCCTTTGGCACAATAATATTTTCTTTTTGGTGTTATGTTGTTGTCTTGGCCCCGTAGTTCAGCTGAATAGAACGTCGGATTCCGGTTCCGAAAGTCGTGGGTTTGAATCCCGCCGGGGTCACTGAGTGAAACGGTTCTCCCATCCTTTTATGCACCTTTTGGTGCTTTTTCTGTTGTCGCTGCTGATGATGGTGGCGTCGACCGTTGTCGGTGTTCTCGGCGGCGTCGGCGCGCCGAAGGACGGCGGCGCGTGGTGGCCGTGGATGGCGTGGCAGGCGTTGTCGCAGGTGCTGATGTTCGCCCTGCCCGCGTTGGCGGTGGCATGGCTGTACTACCGTGAAGACCAGCGCCGATGGTTGAGGCTCGACGTCTCCGGGCGGCGGTGGCTGCTGGCCCTGGCGGGCGTGGTGGCGATGCTGCTGCTCGTGCCGCTCACCGACTGGCTGACCACCTGGAACGACGCCCTCCACCTGCCCCGGGCCTTGAGGCCCGTCGAGGAGTCGCTGCGCGCGGCCGGCGAGCAGTCGCAGGGGATGCTGGAGAGCCTCATGCGCGAGGTGACCCCCTGGCTGAGCCTGCTCTGTGTGGCCTTGGTGCCGGCGGTGTGCGAGGAACTCTTCTTCCGCGCCGGCATCCAGAACCTGCTGCAGCGCTGGTGGTCGCCCCTGAGGGCCGACGGAACGGCCTCGGCCGTGGGCGTGCATGCCGCCGTGTGGGTGACGGCGGCGCTGTTCAGCCTGGCGCACTTCGAACTCTTTGCCTTCCTGCCGCGGCTGCTGCTGGGGGCCCTGCTGGGCTACCTCTATGTGGGCGGCGGGTCGCTGCTGGTCAATGTCGCGGCCCATTTCGTCAACAATGCCATCGTCGTTGTGGCCTACTGGCTGGCCTCCTCCCGGGGGCTGGGCTTCGACCCCGCGGCCCCGCTGGCCATCGGCTGGGAGGTCACCCTGGCCTGTACCGCGGCTGCCGTCTTCCTGCTGGTGGCCACCTTCGGTAAAAGCCTGGGCGCCAAATCCTGAGTTCCTTCCCACAAGTTTTTTTTAAAATGCATTTTTTTTTGGTGATTCAAAAAAAAATGTGTAACTTTGTCGCAGAATCAAAATATATAGCAATATGAAAAAGTTTTGTAAATCAGTGTTTTGCTTTCTCCTTCTGTCTTGTATTTTTACAATTGACTGTTTTGCGGATGAGTTGACCAGGCGTCACTTGTTTTTTAATGGAAGGGATACAACGATAATAAGGCACTACGAGATGCAGAAAGATGTTGTTTGTGTGCGTAGAGAAGGTGGACCTTTTTTTATGTTGTTGGAAGAAGGCGTTTCTTTGTCGCGTTTGATACATGTTGATATGTATGATGTTACGGATTTTGAAATATATGAAGATACGGTGTATTTTTGTGGGAGAAAAAATGGAACATTGGGGAGTATCGCTCGAGTCGGTTTTTTCCCTGTATCAGGATTTTCCACATTGGGAATTACGCCGGTAAACTATTTGGATCTTCCGTGGATGGAAGACTTGAAGGCGTTGGAGGTCTCTTTTTACTCAATGCGGAAACATCTGGTAACGATTGGCGAAACATTAAAGAATGAAGCCATGCTGGTTGATGCTATAGACGATGGCGTGGCCTGGAATGTCAATTATTCTGTCATAAATGATCCTAATGTGGTCTTTCGTGATTTGGCTGTTACCGATACGTGGGTCGTGGCGACATCAGTGTCGCGAGAGGTTGGTCTCTGCAAAAAAGGTATAATTATGTTTTTTAAAAAACCAAGTGTGGCTGGAACGGCTGTGACCCAATATTCTCCTGCTGACTATCTTAATATAGGTGGTGGCTATTCTGATAAGTTCTTTATAAGGACGATGTATGGGGATGTCTTCGCCACCGCTTGTGTTCCATGCATGTTTCCGAATTTAGATAGAGAATTGCATGTGACGTATCATCCTGGTTTTGCGGTTGGTCGCCGATTCGTATTGACGGAGCCGCACCGGAGTGGGGTGAGATTGCAAGACATAGCGGTGGAAAGAGGGAGCGGGGATGTGCAAGTGCTGGCAACCATGCAGGATTTTTTTGGTGTGCGTAGTGTGTTTTACAGGATGCCTATAAACGGTTATGCCTCTGTAATTCCTGTTGATCGGCGCACATTAGACGCTACATATATGACCTCATTGAGCCCAACGGATCATTGGAATCATTTTGTTTCCTTTGGATATGATGTAGGTTCGTTAGAGCATTTTTTTGCCAAGTATGAAGCAGGTTCAGTTCCGGGCGGGTGTTTGCCGCTGGACTCGAAAGAGGCGATAGGAAGTGAAGAAGGGGGAAAAACAGAAATTGTTGAATTTAAAAATGACATGGTTCGTATGATTCCTGTCTCTTATGAAGTCGGGAAAAAAGAAACTGAGTTTGAGGACGTATGCACCAGTCAATCGAAAGCCAATTGAAAACCGTAAAATTAAAATATGTAAATCATGAAAAAGATTTTAATCGGAATAGCTGTCGTTGTAATGGCGGTTGTAGGAGCCAAGGCGCAGGATACGGTGGTGCTGAAGGATATAAGGACTTTGTCGCGATATATGATTGGTGATGAGTTCCCGTATTACCCGAGCGAGTTCGGATATGGCCCTGACGGAAAAGCCCAAATTGCGGATTTTCATGTTCACTCTCCAGTAAATCGGGGCCAAGACTTGAAGGTCGGTTATCGTTTCATAACGGATGACACCTTGGATGTGTATGGCATTGCCGCGGCTGTTTTTGGCGGAAACGATTATTTGTCCTCTTGGCCGATCACTCCGGGGATGGATACTTCTTCCTACTATGCATATATGTGGCTGATGCTGTTCGACGCTGTGGGCGACAGTTTGGTGGAGTTGGTGGATACGTCGTATATGTATGTTCATGTATGGCAGAGGCCTAACTATTATTTAAAGCTTGATTTTTCGTACTATCACATGGAGCCTTTGCCTGTGGTGCCAATCCACGAGCGCTATTTTCCCAGTCCGGTGACGGTCACCGATTCGTTCTATGTAGGCCATATACCTTGGCAGGGGCATGAAATCGAGTCGCGTTCGGATATCGCGATAGGCACGTTTTCGGCTGGTGGCTCCAGTCTTGAACCAAGGCCTACGATCGAAAAAGGCCTGGCGATGGTTTATAGATTCTCGACTGGTGAAAGGGAAAGGGGATGGTGGCGTTTTGAGTGGTCGTACGGACATCCAATAATATTCCCGATTCTGGCGCCTCCAGACACAACCGGTGGCGGCACCACAGGTGGTGGCGGCAGCGACACCACGGGCGTTGGCGGCAGCGACACCACAGGCGTTGGCGGCAGCGACACCACAGGCGTTGGCATTGACACGCCGGAGTGGGCGGCCCGCTATGTGTCCTTGGCGCCCAATCCGGCTTCGGACAAGGTTCAGGTTGTTTCCAGTTTCGGCTTGGCGGAGATCGAGGTCTTCGACACCAAAGGGCAGAGCATCTGCTGCAAGAAAGCCTCCGGCTACAAGTGCACCCTCGACGTCGCCTCCTGGCCTCGCGGGGCCTATGTTGTGCGCATCGGCACCGGCGTCGGGACCGTCGTGAAGAAACTCCTGCTGAAGTAGGTCTTAAATATTTTAAAATTAGCCCTTAAAGGTTGCCCGAAGTGGTACGGTTGACGGGTAAACATCGTTCTGGGAAGAAAAAAATGACTTTGTTCAAGTTATTGTAATAGAGTATTTTGTGTTGTGAAATTGTGTTAAAAGATGTCTTTTTTTCAAAAAAATGTTCTCCGTATGAAAAAAAAGTAGTATCTTTGCACTCCAATTCGGGTTGAAAAACAATAGAATAAAGATTAACAAAATAAATAAATTTAAAAGAAATGACAAAGGCAGAAATCGTAGCTGAAATAGCTCAGAAAACCGGCATCGAGAAAGTCGCCATCCAGGCAACTGTTGAAGAGTTCATGACCGTTATCAAAGAGAGCCTCTCCGAGGGCGAAAATGTGTATCTGCGTGGCTTTGGCAGCTTCATCGTGAAGAAACGCGCTGAGAAGACCGGCCGCAACATCAGCAAGAACACTACCATTATCATCCCCGCTCACAATATTCCCGCTTTCAAGCCCGCCAAGACTTTTATGCAGGATGTGAAAAAGAAGGTTAAATAAAATCAAACAATAAGAACTATGCCTAACGGAAAGAAACACAAAAGACACAAAATGTCTACGCACAAGCGTAAAAAACGCCTGCGCAAGAACAGACATAAGAAGAAGTAAGGCTTGACGCCTTGCCGGGGTTTTCGGTCCCCGGCTTTTTCAAAAAGACTAAAACAAATTACACATCAGCCCACAAGGCTGATATGTAATTTGTTTTGTCTATTTTGCAGCCTTGACCAGGCTGGAATCTGCAAGAGAATAATATGAACAGATAGTATATACTTATTTCGCGATACTGTTTTGGATAAAGAACTAGTCATATCATCATCGGACGGGAATGTCCAGATAGCCTTGCTGGAGGACAAGCGTCTCGTCGAACTCCACAAAGAGATGGCGTCGAGCCAGTATGCCGTGGGCGATATCTTCTTCGGCAAGGTGAAGAAAATCATGCAGGGCCTCAACGCCGCTTTCGTTGACCTGGGCGGCGACAAAGAGGGTTTCATGCACTACCTTGACCTGGGCCCCGACTACAATTCCGTCGACAAATACCTGCGGCTGTCCATGAACGGCGATGCCTCGGCGGCGACGCTCAACAATTTCAAGATAGAGCCCATTCTGGAGAAGGTGGGCAACCTGGGCAATGTGCTCAAGGTTGGCCAGCCGGTCCTGGTACAGGTTACCAAGGAGCCGATTTCCACCAAGGGCCCCAAACTTACGGGCGACATATCCATCGCCGGGCGCTATCTTGTGCTTACCCCCTTCAGTAACAAGATTTCCATTTCGCAGAAAATCAAGGGCGGAGAGGAGCGCAACCGCCTGCGCCGCCTGCTGCAGAGCATACGTCCGCAGAACTTCGGAGTCATTGTTCGCACAGTGGCCGAGGGACGCACAGTGGCCGAACTGGATGCCGATCTGCACCACCTTATGGACTGCTGGGCCAAGATGACGGAGAAGCTCAAGCGTGTCAATGCCCCCACAAAGGTACATGCGGAACTCAACACCACCACGGCGCTGTTGCGCGACGTGCTCACCGACGATTTCAATACCATCTATGTTGACAATGCCGCCCTGTGCAGCGAGGTGAAACAATTCGTCAAGTCCATCGACCCCGGCAAGGAGGATATTGTCAAGCATTACAAGCTCGAAACCCCTATTTTCGAGCAGTTCGGCATATCGCGCGACATCCGTCGTGCCTTTGGGAAGATTGTCACCATACGTTCCGGCGTCTATCTCTATATCGAGCACACCGAGGCAATGCATGTCATCGATGTCAACAGTGGCAACCACATCAAAGCCGGCAGTGGCCAGGAGGATACCGCCCTGCAGGTCAACATAGAGAGCGCCAAGGAGATAGCCCGCCAGTTGCGACTGCGCGACATGGGGGGCATCGTGATTGTCGATTTTGTCGACATGAACAAGGCCGAGAATCGCAAGAAACTCTTCGACGTCATGTCGGAGGAGATGAAAAGGGACAAGGCCCGCCACACCATCTTGCCGCTGAGCAAGTTCGGGCTGATGCAGATTACGCGCCAACGTGTCCGTCCCGCCATGGAGGTCGATGTGCAGGAGAAGTGCCCATTCTGCGACGGTACGGGAACCATCAAGAGCAGCCTCGTCGTGGTGGACGAGATAGAGTCGAGTCTCAAGTATATCCTCACCTCGTCGAACGAGAAAAAACTTTCCCTCATTACGCACCCCTATGTCCATGCCTACCTGAAACAGGGCGGTTTCCGCAGCCTCCTTTGGCAGTGGCGTTGGAAGTATCGTGCGTGGCTCACAGTCAGCGCTTCGGAGAAATACAGTCTGCTCGACTTCAAATTCTTCCATGCCAATGGTGACGAAATTGCAATGTGAAATTATGAAGATTGTGGGCCGAAAGACTCAAGAAGTTATGGGCATGCGCTCCGGCAGGGGCGCTGCCCGTGATTTTCTGCATCCTTTGGCTTTCAGTCTTTTCCTGGTTTTTCTTTTCCTCGCAGCTCCCAAGGGGGCAAATGCGCAGGTGCACACTCGGGGTATCGATGTGTCCAAGTTCCAGGGTAACATCAATTGGAACAAGGTGGCGAAGGATAAGACGGTGAAGTTTGTCTATATCAAGGCCACGGAAGGCACCTCCATTCAAGACCCTTACTATAAGACCAATGTGGCCAAGGCGCGCAAGGCTGGCCTGTTGGTGGGCAGTTACCATCTCTATAGCAGTAAAACCACGGCCTACCAGCAGTTTGCCAACTTCAAGAAGATGGTCAAGAAGAGCGAGCAGGACCTGATTCCGGTGCTGGACATCGAGGGACACCATGTAGGGCGTCTATATATGGCCCGTGTCGACAAACTGCTTGAACTTATGGAAAAGGAATATGGGGTAAAGCCCATGATATACACTTCCGAGCGCCTTTATCGCGAACACCTCAGCGGCAAGAAGTACCGCAAATATCATATCTTCATAGCCAACTATCGCGGCTATCCCAAAGCCCGCTTCACGCTGTGGCAGTATACCGAGACCGGCCACATCAGCGGTGTCAAGGGATATGTCGATATCAGCAAGTTCAACCGCAAACACTCTTTGGCTGATATCAAAATGCCCAAGAAAAAGAGCGACAAGAAAGAAGAAAAGAAAGGCATGGAAAAAAGCCCCGATGGAAAAGAGGCGGAAAAGGTGAGTGACAGTACGAAAGTCGCGCAGGATACAGAACGGTAGCATTTTTCATATTGTCTTGAATGAATTTGCAATGGATTTTGCCTTTGCAAAAGCGTGATTTTTTCTCTTTTCCTACGGTGGTATGTAATGGAAAAACATACGTGGAAAATATTTTTTTTGTGGATAGAATATTTTTTCGTATCTTTGCAGTTCAAAATAATAGTGTAAAAACAATAAACAAACAATAAATACAACAATGCAGAAAAGTAAAGTAGGACTTGATTTTGTTGAGGTTGAGCATGCGCGTGATGTTGCCCGCAGGATTGCGGGGCAGGTGCAGGATTTCGTGGAAGATTACACGACTGTGGCTGTGGAACGTACGCTGTGTCGCTTCCTTGGTATCGATGGCGTGGACGCTAACGATGTTCCGATGCCCAATGTTGTGGTGGAACACCTTAAGAGCAATGGTGTGCTTGGAGAAGGGGTGATGTTCTATATGGGCAATGCCATGGTGGAGACCGGCAAAACGCCACAGGAAATTGCTGAGGCTATCAGCGCTGGAACGTGCGACATCACAAAGCTGCCTGTCCATAGCAAAGTCGATATTGACAAGGCCCTTGAGCCTGTTATCAACCAGACTATCGACAAGGTGCGTGGCAATCGTTTGCGTCGTGAAAAATACATCGCTTCCATAGGCGAGGGCAGCAAGCCATATCTCTACATTATTGTCGCAACGGGCAATATTTACGAGGATGTGGTTCAGGCTCAGGCTGGTGCCCGCCAGGGTGCCGATATAATCGCTGTGATCCGCACCACGGGTCAGAGCTTGTTGGACTATGTGCCTTATGGCGCCACCACCGAGGGCTTTGGAGGCACCTTCGCCACTCAGGAGAATTTCCGCATCATGCGCAAAGCGCTGGATGAAGTGGGCGAGGAAGTGGGCCGCTACATCCGCCTCTGCAACTACTGCTCAGGTCTTTGCATGCCGGAGATCGCCGCCATGGGTGCCCTGGAAGGTCTGGATGTAATGCTGAACGACGCCCTCTACGGCATCCTGTTCCGCGACATCAACATGCAGCGCACGCTGATTGACCAGTATATGAGCCGTATCATCAACGGTTTTGCCGGCGTCATCATCAACACCGGAGAAGATAATTACCTGACCACGGCCGATGCCTACGAAGAAGCGCATACGGTGCTGGCCTCCGACCTTATCAACGAGCAGCTGGCCCTGATGGCCGGCCTGCCCGAGGAGCAGATGGGCCTGGGCCACGCCTTCGAGATGGACCCCATGCTTGAGAACGGCTTCCTCTACGAGCTGGCGCAGGCGCAGATGATCCGCGAGATCTTCCCCAAGGCCCCGCTGAAATACATGCCCCCGACCAAGTTCATGACTGGCAACATCTTCCGCGGCCATATCCAGGATGCCTTGTTCAATGTTATCGGCCAGTGGACGCATCAGGGTCTGCAGTTGCTTGGTATGCCGACAGAGGCCATCCATACCCCCTTCATGAGCGACCGCTATCTCTCGATCGAGAATGCCAAGTACATCTTCAACAACATGAAGGATATCGGAGATGAGGTTGAATTCAAGGATGGCGGCATTGTCAAGAGTCGTGCCCAGAAGGTGTTGCACGACGCCACCCAGCTGTTGGAGACCATGGAGAGCGAAGGCTTGTTCACGGCTCTTGAGAAAGGTATCTTCGCCAATGTGAAACGTCCCAAGACTGGCGGTAAAGGCCTGGATGGTGTGACGCTGAAAGGCGAACACTACTTTAACCCGTTTGTTGAATTAATGAAAGGAAAGAAATAGGGTGTCGGCTTGCCGACAACCCTTTCATTCAAATGAAAGGAAAGAAATAAGATGAGTGAAGGTTTGTATTCGATGGAGGCAAAGGATTACGACAAAACCCTTGACCTCACCAAAATAAAGCCATACGGCGACACGATGAACGACGGCAAGGTGCAGTTGAGCTTCACCCTGCCGGTGCCTGCAGGTGCCGAGGCCGAAGAGGCCGCCAAGCAGCTGCTGAAGAAAATGGGTTTTGAGAACCCCCTGGTGGTGTACCAGAAGGAGTTGACGGAAGGCTTCTGTTTTATGAACTGCTACGGAAGTTTGACTCACACGGTGGATTACACCAATATCCATGTTCCCAAGGTGGAGAGTACTACGATGGAAATGAAGGAGTGTGACGAGTATATTCGTGAGCATATCGGCCGCAAGATAGTCTGTGTGGGTGCTTCGACGGGTACCGACGCACATACCGTGGGCATTGATGCCATCATGAATATGAAGGGCTATGCCGGTCACTATGGCCTGGAGCGCTACGACATGATCGATGCTTACAACCTCGGCTCGCAGGTGCCCAACGAGGAGTTTATCGCCAAGGGTATTGAACTTCATGCCGATGCATTGCTTGTGAGCCAGACGGTGACGCAGAAAGATGTGCACATTAAAAATCTCACTGAATTGGTGGAGATGATGGAGGCTGAGGGCCTGCGAGACAAGATGATCCTGATTTGCGGAGGTCCCCGTATCAGCCATGAGCTGGCCAAGGAGCTTGGCTACGATGCCGGCTTCGGCGCCAACACCTATGCCGATGATGTGGCCTCGTATGTCGCTCAAGAAATGGTGAAGCGAGGCTGGAAATGAATTTTAAGAGTCAAAAATAAACAATAACAAAAAATGGAAAAAGAACAGATTAAACCTTTTATCGCAAAACGTGCAGCTCAGGAATTGCATGATGGCGATGTTGTCAATCTTGGTATCGGTCTGCCGACCCTGATTCCTAACTTTCTTCCTGAAGGTGTCCATGTGATCCTTCAGTCGGAAAACGGTATGATTGGTATGGGTCCTACCCCTGAGGAGGGCAAAGAGGATCCTTGGTTTATCAACGCTGGTGGTGGATACATCACCCATGTTCCTGGCGCATCTACATTTGACAGCGCCACATCTTTCGGCATCATCCGTGGCGGACATGTGGACGTGAGTGTTCTCGGTGCCATGCAGGTGGATGAGGAAGGTGACCTCGCCAACTGGATGATTCCTGGCAAGAAGACTCCTGGTATGGGTGGCGCCATGGATCTCCTGGTGGGAGCCAAGAAGGTTATCCTCGCCATGGAGCATACCGCTAAAGGCAACCCCAAAATTCTGAAGAAATGCACTCTGCCGCTCACCGCTAAAGGTCAGGTGAACATGATTATCACCGAGATGGGCGTGATGGAAATCACCCCGAAGGGTATCGTGTTGACCGAGATCAACCCTGAGTTCACGGTTGAGCAGGTACAGGCCGCCACTGAGGCTAAGCTGATTGTCAGCGAGAACCTGAAGAAGATGAATGCTTGAATTCTATGAAAAAAAATATCATTGCTGCTGTCGCGCTGCTGTGCCTTTGTGGCACAGCAGCGGCTCAGCGTCATATTGAGTTCCGTTGGCGCGGCATTTACTTTGTCGGTGACGGTTCTTATGTTTTCAATATCAATCGTTCTCCCAACGAACAAGGTATTGCCGATACTGTGTCGGGCTTTATGCCCTCATTCTCCGGCGGATTTCAATTCCGCAAAGAGGCAGCTGTAGGACTGGGTTTTGCCTATTTGGCTGATCCTACGGGAGCGTTTACCCAAATGCCTCTTTTTGTTGAGTTGCGCAGTCATTTCACTCGTGATCGCCTGACGCCTTATGCGGTGTTGCAAGTGGGTTATTCGCTTCCAGTGGGTGCATCTTCGGAACCGCCAGTGACAAAGATTGATGAGGGCGGTTTGTATCTTGGTCTTGAGTTCGGCGGTCGTTTTGCTATCAATCGCTCGTTCGCTTTGGGTGCGCATTTGGGATATAAACTATTGCAGTCGAATCATGTAATACGTTATGACCTGGCCAACACCCCCCTGCTCAATGAGACCGTTGTGCTCCATTTGATAGGTGGCGGTATATCGCTATACTTTGGCAACTAAAAACTGTGACGATGGGGGATGAGCAAAGAAAAGAGTTCAAACTGAGAATGGAACATATTTTTACATCGGTAATGAAACGCTGTTGTCTTTTTTTGCTTTTTGTTTTCCCCTTTATAATATCGGTCCAGGCTCAGAACGAAGGTTCCCGTATTGCGGCTCGCGCCAATGTTGAGCCTTATGACGACGAATCCGGCATAGTAAAATCGGCTTACCGTGAGTCTCCTTATTTTATGGAGTTCACGGGACGTTGGGATCAGAAAAAAACGGACAGTTCGGTTGTCTATTCTCGTGAGGTGGAGGTGGAGAAGTTCTGGAGGGATTATCGAGTGTCGCTTAATATGCGTTGTGGACGTGCATGCCGTGTTATTCTCAATGGCAAGACTGTAGGCTACGCTGGTGATTCGCGCCACTGGAATGAGTTTGCCCTCAACGATTATTTAAAGTATGGCAAGAAGAATGTTTTAGCCATCGAGACACTCAGGTATTCGCAAGAGGCTTTGCTTGAGAGCGATGACCAGATGGAGGGCCTCAACGGGGGACCCTACCTGCTGTTCAAGGGCGACCCGAATGTAGACGACCTGACGGTGGCAGCGGACTACGACGCTGCGTTGCAGTCGGGTACGTTGTCGTTGGATATCAATGTTTTCAATAGCAAAAAGAAAGGAAAATACTACGTTGAGGTCGAGGTGTGGGACCCTAAAGGCCACACTTTCGACCGTATGGGACGCTGGGTGGTCTTCGACAAGAGCACCACGGCCACCGTCGACCTCAGCCGCACATGGAGCAACGTGGAGCCGTGGACGGCTGAGACGCCGAGGCTGTATACCATTGTTGTGCGTCTGCGCAACGAGGAGATGGAGGAAGAAGAGGTGGTGGGCACCCGCGTGGGTTTCCGCCGCGTGGAGGTGAAGGACGGGGTGCTGCAACTGAACGGCAAGCCGGTGACCATCAAGGGTGTCACCTATGGAACCAAACACACAGAAGGTCAGGTTGCCCGCGACCGCATGAGGCAGGACCTTCTGGCGATGAAGAAACTCAACATCAATGCCGTGCGCACGGCCAAATATTCGCCGATGGACCCCTGTTTCTACCAGCTCTGCGACGAGTTGGGTCTCTATGTGGTCTGCGATGCCAACCTGTTGCCGGCATCCACACAGCAGCAAGCCGTGGCCACCGACAAGGACTTCCTGCCCTTGTTTGAGCGCCGGGTGGAGAACCTTTACGGCAAATACAAGAACCATCCGTCGATTATCGCCTGGTCGCTGGGCGAAAGCCGCGACAACGGCGTCTGCATGTCGGCGGCATACAAGCGTTTGAAATACCTGGACAAGACGCGTCCTGTCGTTTTTGCCGGTGCCGATTTTTCGGAGAATACCGACATCATTGCTTTGATGAACCCCGTGGAGAAGGGCCTGCGCCAGTCGTTGGAGAAGACCGGCGACCGCCCGTTCCTGATGCTCAGCGCCGTGGGCAGCGAGAACTTCGCCGACCTTGAAGGGCTGTGGGCCTTGGTGGAGGGCCGGCGCAACCTGCAGGGCGGCTTTGTCGATGTGTGGCCCCTCGGGGGCGCCAAAGCCTCCGACCTGAAGAACCTCTTCTGCCCCTTCGACGTGCAGCTGAGCAAGACCACCATCGACGATGCCGAGTTCCTGGTGTACAACCGGAACGATTTCGTCAATTTCAGCGGCTATATATTAGAATATACTATATTTACCAACCTCCGCCCCAACATCACGGCCGGCGACCTGCCTGTGGCCATCGATGGGGGAGGGGTGGAATCGGTGAAAGTGGGCATACCGCCCGTGGAGATGCAACCCGGAGAGGAACTCTTCGTGCGTTTCAATCTGGTGGTGCGCCGCAACGGCGCCCAGTCCCGCCAGTATGCCGAGGACCCGATCCTGGGCACCGTGGAGTTCGCTCTGTCGCAGCCGGCGCCTTCCAGACCCTTGGTGAACAACGGCGACCCCATTCAGGACAGTGCCATGTTGTCCTGCGATTTGTATTTTGCCGACTTTATGAACGCCACAGGGAATCGCGTCGGCAGCATTGTCCGTCGTCCCGACGAGCGTACCCTTTGCATCGACGATATGTGGAAATACGCCGTGCCGGGGGGCAACACTCTCTGCGATGTGCGCACCACCTATACCCGTTTCAGCACGGGTGATGTTGTGGTGGACTATACCGTTTCGCCCGGCGAGAGCGTTGCGGCGGATCGTTTGCAGCCGGTGGTTGTTCTGGACGCTAACGCCTACGACAGCATCACTTGGTTCGGTCCTGACCGTGAGGTGGTTTTCTCCAATCGCAATTCGTCTCAGGTGGGGACCTATTCCCACGCCACCAAGGTCGACGGCGGCATCGTAGAGCGCAAACACGTCCGCTGGTGTGCCATCCACAAGGGAGGGGAAGGGCTCTTTGTTGAAGTGCTCGGCGAACAATTCGACATGCAGGACAACGGCGTTCACCTCAGGATATATCCCCGGAACAACACCACCTTCCGTATTCACCTGCGTCCTTACAGCCAGGCGGATCCTGCCAGTTGCTACGGCATCAGCTTCCCGCGTATGACGGCAGGCATGCTTGAGCCTCCTGTCATCAGCGGCTCGGAGACACGTTTCTCGCAGCCTTTGAAGGTAACCATCACCAGCCAGCCCGGCAGCGAGATACGCTACACCCTCGACGGCAGCGACCCCACCCAAGAGTCGCCTCGCTACACGGCACCGTTCGTCATCAATGTTACCACCGTGGTCAAGGCTTGTGCCTTTGCCAAGGATATGCCGCCCTCGTTCATCGCCACTCGCAAGTTCAACTACGACTACATTGTCTCCACCACCTTCTCTCGCAAACCCAACACCCCCTTCAATGTGGGCACCGACTCTGTCCTTTTCGACGGCGAGAAGGGTACCGTCGACGACCTCTCGCAGGGATGGCTGGGATTCTCTGGCGACGGCATTGTGTCCACCGTTCGGTTGGCCAAGCCCATTGATATTGAATTCATCACCCTCCGTTTCGCCCATTCGCCCGAGATGTGGGCTTTTGCCCCCCGTCAGCTCTCGGTTGCCCTCTCGACCGACGGCACCTCCTTCGTCGACACCCTCCAGGTGTCCGTGCCTATCGAGGCAGCCTCGGAAGAGGCAAGCGAGCCCCGTGTGGTCGAAGTCCGTGTCTCTGTTGACAGGAACGGCGTTAGCATGCTGAAAATCGACGCACAGTCTATCGGCACCATCCCTGAGTGGCACCGTGCCAAGGGACTCAAGCCATGGCTCATGATGGACGAAATAGAAGTCAGCGAAGCCACCCATTCATCATTGGAAACAAAAACACATTGATATGCGAAAATTGTTCTATCTCATACCGATATTCTTGTTGTTTACAGCCTGTGAAGTTGAGTTTTCACCCAACGCCAGTTGGAAGAATGTTCCCGTGGTCTATTGTCTCTTGGACCAGGACGACGACACTACCTGGGTGCGTGTGCAGCGATGCTATCTATCCGAGGGTAATATCTATGAGTTCGGACAGAATACTGACTCAATTAATTACCCTCAAGGTGCCATTACGGTGTCGCTTCTCGCTTATGAGAATGGCTCTCTGAAGGACTCCATGTCGTTTAGCTATACCACACGGGATCATGACACTGGCGCTTTTGCCAGTTCGGCGCAACCTCTATATTTTTCCCCAACTAAAAACCGTCTGAAAGAAAATTATTCTTATGTACTTTCGGTAAGGAACTCCGCCGATAATACCATTCTTGCCGTTTCAGACCCGATTTCACTTATCAAGAAGAACTCAGAAAAAGTCATCACACAACCCAGTTACACGGTCAGCCCTCTTACTGGCGACACTATCGGCAATGGTTTTTGTTTTTATGATCCCATTGGCAGTGGCTTGCTTGGCTGTCACATCAAGTGGAATTCCCTTGAGAATGCCCGCCTTTACCAGCCGTTCGTCCGTTTTTATTACAAGAAAGCTGACAGTGTGGTCTACCATGCTGATTTCATGTGTCCCAAGACATCGGGTAAATATACCGAGGTCGATTATCCTCGAGATTTGTTTCTTAGTCAGGTCAAAAATTATTTTAAAGACGACTCTACCCGTAAATTCTTTGTTCCTCGTGTCGATATGTACCTTACATGTTGCACTGAAGATTTTAACGTTTATTTAAACACTGCGTCCATGGTTGGCGATGTCTCTCAGGCTACAGAACTCTACAACAATATTCATGGCGGCGTAGGCGTTTTCGCTGCACGCCGCACGCATCTGTATACCCGTATGCCTGCAAAGGCAGATGTGACGCCAGGCCGCGGATTGCTCGATCTGCTTGCCAATCTTAACGTAGGATTCTATTAATTAAATGTTTATAATTTAAAGGTAATTAAAAATATATAATAATGTAAAATTATATCCCAGAATTCAATTATTTTATGTAATTTTGCATTTTTATTAAAAATATAAAAAGACTAAAAATCAATAAAATAAATAATCAGATGAACATCACAAGAGAGAAATTAAGTGATTTGGAACTCTGTATCAAGGTTGATATTGAGGAAAACGACTACATTGAAAATGTAAACAAACAGCTGAAGGATTATCAGCACAAAGCCACCATCCCTGGCTTCCGTAAGGGTATGGCCCCCAAGGGGCTCATTGAGAGGATGTACAAACCCGCCATCGTTGGCGATGCTGTGCAGAACACCCTCAACACCTCCCTTTTCAAGTATATTGATGACGAGAAGCTCCATATCCTCGGCATGCCTATGTCTAACGACGAGAAGACCGGCGAGGTCGACTTTGCCAAAGGCACTTCTTTCTCGTTCTATTTTGACATTGCTATTGCCCCCGAGTTCAACATTGAATGGGACAAAGTAGCTGTCAAATACAATCAGTTGAAAGTTACGGCTAAAGACGTTGACAGTGAGCTGAACAACGTTGTCAACCGTTATGGTAAATTCGAGACTCCCGAGACTGTTGCCGCCGGCGATATCATGTATGGTAAACTCGTCGAACTCGACAAGAGCGGTGCTCCCAAAGAGGGTGGCGTCGATACATTCGTCTCCCTCAACCTGCTCAACCTCAAGGATGCTGAGCTGATGCCTCTCTTTGAGGGCAAGAAAGCTGAAGACAAGATTGTTTTCAACATGGCCAAGGCTTTCCCCACTGCCGATATCGAGCGAGCCCTCCATCTCGACACTGCCGCCGCCAAAAAATTCAAGGCCGATGTCGAACTTACCCTTTCCGGTATCTCCCGCATCATTCCCCATGAAATCAATGATGAGCTCTTCCAGATGGTCTTCCCTGGCCAGACGGTGAAGGATGAGGCTGCTTTCCGCAAACTCCTCCAGAAGGAAATCGAAAAAGCCAATGCCGAGCAGAGCGACTATCTTTTCGTCAATCAGGTGCGTAAGGCCCTCCTTGACCAGTTCTCCGCCCCCCTGCCTGAGAATTTCCTCAAGCGTTGGTTTGCCACTCGCGGTGACAAGGATATGACGCCCGAGAAGATCGAAGCCGACTGGAACGACAAGTATGTCCCCTCGCTGAAATGGGAACTCATCGAGTCCAAGTTGGAGGAAATCAGTCCTGTCGAACCCACCAACAATCAGATTGTCGACTACATCAAGGATATCCTCCGTCGCAACGACCGTCCCGTCGAGGGTGAAACCAAGGAACAGGCCGAAGATCGTCTTGAGAAAGCTGCACGCAGTATCGCTGCAGACCGGAAGAACATTGGCCAGGTCGTTGACCGTCTCTATGCCGACAACCTCAGCAAACTCTTCAAAGACCAGGTCAAACCCGAGGTCGAGAAGGTTTCCGCCAAGGAGTTCGCCGAACGAGCCAAAGAACAGTAAAAAGTAATCTGTCGCCAGCAGTCGGTAGTCGGGAGGTCAAGGCCTGATTGCCGACCGGTGGCGCTAAATAGACATTTGTATGAAGAAGTTGTTGTTGTCACTCTTGTTGGTAGGCGTTGCGCTTGGTGTCAAGGCCCAGCCGGCGGCAGAAAATACTTTTTTTTGGTCGCTGAATGCTGGTGCCACCTTCTATCAGCATTCTGGCGAGAGTCAATTGGGGCTCCCTTCCGGTGGCCTTTACTTCGGCCGTTGGCTTATGAAGCCGTTGGCTTTCCGTCTGGCCGTTGATGCCAATATGGTCCCCAGCCACCTGCATGGCGATGCTTCTGGTAGCGCCCTCTTCCTTTTTGGAAGTGCCGAATTCATGTGGGATATCAATGCAACATTCTTCCATGTCTACAACAAAAACTTCCTCGCACCCATTCCCGTTTACCCTCTCATAGGACTTGGTTTGGCCTACAGGCCTGAATTTGAAGTCGACGGTGTGACCCACAAGGCCGACCACGATTTTCAGGCTATGTTGGGTTTCAACCTGCCTGTCCGTATCGGGGCTAAGTGGGATGCCTTTTTGGAATATAAGTGCTTCTTCCTTCCTCAGTCTTTTGACGGTAGTCGTTACGACAACTTTATGCACAATATCACCCTTGGTGTCACCCATCGTATGTCTGACGACCCCTACCATCGTCGCACCACCTATGAGTCGCGCAACACCAGTGAGGACTGGTTTGTGGGTTTTGGCGCAGGTGTGAGCTTCTCCTCATTCGAGTTTGAGTATGTCGGCAATTTCGATGCCCGACTCTACAATTTCACTCCCGAAATTATGTTCGGCCGCAACTACAGCGATGTGTGGACTATACGTTTTGAGCTGTCGGGCTTCTTTGCCCGCGAACGTGCGCACATGGTCCCCACGCCCAACGAGGCGGGCACGGCGTTTGTTGACGAGTTGCACCCGGGCAGGTGGTATGCCTTCAACCTGTTGCATACCGACTTTATGGTCAACCTCTCCCATCTTGCAGGTTTCGGCCGCGGTGTGAAGTGGAACTTCCTGCCCTATCTCGGCGCAGGCCCCGTATGGCGCTACCAGGCCAAACCGGTCTTCACCGTTGGCGCCGATGCGGGATTCATGGCCCGTCGCTATATCGACAATATGGGCGACTTCTATATCGACCTCAAATACATCATCGTCCCGCCGCGAGTGGCAGGTGAGACTGGCCCCAGCGGCAGCATCTTTGGCGTCGGCTATCCCATGCTTACCTTCGGCTATATACACAACTTCGGCCATTCCACCACACGCTACCGTATGCCTGTCAACAGTACCATTAATTAAAAATGTGTCACGTCAAAAAGTCGTTTATGAATAGAATCAGTAAAATATTGGTTTGTGTGGCGCTGTTTGCCGCCTTGCAGGTCCCTGCCGTCACCAAGGTGCAGGCACAGCCCGGCGAGCGTTTCGGCGACAACATGTTCCTTTCCCTCAAAGGGGGTATGAGCATGTACAGCAATCGTCTCAACGATAATCCCACGGGTTTCTCTGGCGGCATTTCTGTTGGCAAATGGATTGTCAGCCCTCTGGCTTTCCGTGTGAGTTTCGACTTTATGACGGTACCCAACGCTTCGACGTCAAACCCCTTCACTGCACAGTTTGCACTCGGCAGTGCCGAGTTCCTGTGGGATTTTACCTCCACCTTCTTCCGCATCCGCAATTGGCGTCTTAAATTCTATCCCATGTTGGGATTAGGCGTTGTGTTTCAGGGGGGCAACAATGGCCATCGTACTGACCACGATTTCCAGGCAATGCTTGGTGGTCAGCTCAACTTTGCCATCACCCCGCGATGGGATGCCTTTTTGGAGTATAAATGCAACCTTTTCCCCGAGGCTTTCGATGGCAGCCGCGGAGATGTCTACCTTCATTCCTTCCTTTTGGGTTTCTCCCACCAGTTCACCGAAGGGCCTTTCCGTCGCCGCACCGAGCATGAGTCGCGCGATGTGATGGAAGACTGGTTCTTTGGCGCCGGCGTTGGCCCCAATTTCTCTTCTTTCACGTTTGAGCATATCGACAAGCTTGGTATGTATGGCGCAGCGCCGGAAATCATGTTTGGCCGCAACTACAGCAATTTCTGGACCATTCGTTTCCAGCTGGGAGGCCTCACGGCTCACGAGCGCTACGACACCGTCAACGACGAGCCAGGCAAGGGCTACACCTTCTCAACTCTCCATGCCGATGTCATGGCCAATCTGACGCATGCCATCAAGTTCACACGCGGCAAGAAGCTCAACGTCTTGCCCTACCTCGGTGCCGGTCTGGTGTGGCGTTATGACGATGTGCGTTTCGATATGGCTGCCGATTTCGGCGTCATGTTACGCTACTATGTGGGGCGCCGCAGCGACCTTTATGCCGACTTCAAGTACACGATGGTTCCGCCGCGCATTGCTGGTGGTCCAGGCGAACCTGGGCCACTGCCGGGCATCTTAAGCTACGATATTCTATGGGTGGGCCTACCTTCCATCACTATTGGCTATATCTACAACTTCGGCCACAACACCACGCGCTACCGCCTGCCGGCCCACTGGAGCCCCAGCAGCAGCTGCACGGATTAGGCTCAGAATGTAAAAAAAAGAGACGCGGCATGCCGCGTCTCCTTTTTTTTGTTTGTCCGTAGAGATGGGGCGTGCCGCGTCTCCGCATCGTTCGTTTACAGGCTTTCGTAGCGGGGGCTGAAGGTGTCGCCGCCGCGCAGGTCGCCGGTCTGCAGGCCCTTCTTGAGCCAGCGCATACGCTGCTCCGACGTGCCGTGGGTGAAGCTCTCGGGGTACACCTGGCCGCGGGCGCGCTTCTGCAGGTAGTCGTCGCCGATTTTCTGGGCGGCGTCGATGGCCTCCTTGAGATCGCCCTCGTCCAGCGAGCCGAACATCTTGTTCTCGTGGTAGCCCCAAACTCCGGCGTAGTAGTCAGCCAGCAGTTCGATGCGCACACTGGTCTTGTTGCGCTCGGTCTCGTTCTGGCGGCTCATTGTGCTGTGGGCCTCGTCGAGGATGCCCAGCAGGTGCTCCACGTGGTGGCCCACCTCGTGGGCAATGACGTAGGCGTAGGCGAAGTCGCCGCCGGCACCCAGGCTCTTGGGCATTTCGTTGAAGAAATCGAGGTCCAGGTACAGGCACTCGTCGGCCGAACAGTAGAAGGGTCCTACGGCCGACGTGGCGTTGCCGCAGCCGCTCTGCACCGAGCCGTGGAAGAGCACCATGGTCGGCGCCTTGTATGTGCGGCCCATTTTCTTGAATTCGGCAGTCCACACGTCCTCCGTCGAGGCCAGGATTTGCTTGGCGAACACGGCGAACTCCTCTTCCTGTGCTGTGGGGGTGTAGTTCTCAGTCTGCTGGCTCGAAGTGGCGGTGCTGATGACCTGCTGCACCACGTCTCCGGCGCCGCCGCCGTTAAGCAGCGTCATGACGGCTGCAATAATGATGGCTCCGATACCGCCGCCGATGGCGACCTTCTTGCCGGAGCTGCGACGGTCGTCCACGTTTGTGCTTTGTCTTCTTCCTTTAAGGTTCATGTTGTTTGTTTTTTTATATTAATTCCTTTTTTGTTCTCCCTAACGCAAAAAAAAAATTTTTATTGCATCCCTCTATCATTTCTTATATAGGAACTATATAAAAAATGTGCTCTTATGTAGGGTTTAAAAAGATAAGAGTTATGAGTTGTAGAGACGCAGCGTGCTGCGTCTCTACTTGGAGCGCCGGCGTTCCGCCGGCAAAAAAAGCAGCAAAAGAAACCTGCCGGCGGGACGCCGGCGCTCCATTTGCATGCCGGGGGGAGCTATTGTTGTTTTTTTCTGATAGGGCAATAAAGAAATTTTTTTGACGTTATTTACGTAATAAATATCTGATTGATATGACGAACCGTACCCTCATGATGTCGTTTGTGTTGGCGGCGATGCTGCTGGCGGGTCCGGGATGCTGGGCGCAGGGGGTGACCCTCGAGCCGCGCAGCAGGGCCGAGATCGATGTGCGGCCGCTGGCCGATGTGCAGAGCCATGTGCAGTTGACGCATGCGGCGGAGTATCATGGGCGCTACTATTGTCGCTTTGTTGCGTCGCCGAATCTGGGGGAATGGTCGGGAATCGACAGCAGTTTCTTTTTCCGGCTGACGCCCACGGAGCGCCGTTGGGGCGGCAGTCGCGACGACCGCTATGTCGACGTGGAGCGTCTGGAATGGCCCGAGGCGCTGGATGACGACATGTATTGCGACCTTTTTGTGCGCCACGATACGCTTTTTCTCCAGTCCTACTATGAGGATTCGCTCTGCTACTACCTCGATACTGTGGCCTTCGTCTGGCGCCGCTGCGCGAAGGCGGACCACATGGTGTACGAGGACGAGGAGTTCAGGGTCTACCTGATGGACCATGGCGAGTGGGGCACGTACCTGTGGTTTCTCGACCGCAGGGACGGCCGGTGGCGTGTGATGGAGGGCGGAGGGGATGTGCGTCGCGCAGGCAGGCGGTTCTTCATTGGCGGCGGGGCGCGGTTGCGTGCGCTGTCGGTGGCGGAGCTGAGGGCTGCGCCGCCATCGCCCGTGGCAATGCAGGAGACAGAGCGTTCCATCGAGTTCTTCTACGATTCCACGCGGTTCCATCCGCTGGAAGGCGAGGTGGTGTGGAAGCATTCGCGCTGGTTGCCCGATTCATGGTTTGTGGCGGACGACCCCTACGACACGCTTATCAGTGGCACCTTCGTGGCCGGAGGCGAGTTGCAGATGCTGGTGGCACTGAAGGACGAGACGGCGGTGATGCACTTCGAGGAAGGCCGCATGGTGCGCACGGCGGGGCTGGGCGAGAAGCTGAGGACCTTCAGCTGGCATGGAAGCCACCGCGGTTTCGTGGACGGGGAGCGGCTGCTGTTGCCGTTCAAGAAGGACTTGAACCATTGGGGGCTGGTCGATGTGCGCGACGGGCGCCTGCGTGTGGTGGACATCGAGCATAATATGGATTCGCTGCCCCGGCTCAACTACGACGGTGTGGTCGACGAGTTGGCTTTTGCCGGCACGGGGTGGGGGCTGCAGACCGACAGCGCCGCGGCGGAACAGGAGGCCCGTTTGGGCGCCGTGGCCGCCAGGCCCTGGTACCGACCGAACTACGCCAATTTCAAGGGACTGGGCTATGGCAAGGGCTATCGCGTCGACCGCTACTATAAAAATATCGACAACCGCTACTGCCAGTGGACCGACTATTGCATCGACGAACGCACACATCGTATCTGCGCCATGCATATCTCGGCCCATAAGCTTGGATTCTATGGTTTTTCCAACAGGGGGTTCAGTGGCTTTAAAGTCTATGGCGACGAGTTACGTCTGGCTCCGATGTCGTCGTATCTGCCCACGGGCCATACCGAGCCGCAGGAGGAGGGCGAATGGCTGGTGTGGCGCAACGGAAACATGGCAATCAAATACCACAAGAAGTATAAATACCTGCTGGTGCACGAGGAGGGTGTGGTGCTCGACCTGCAGTCGCTGCTGGGGATACATACCCATGTGAAGTTGGTGAAGGCGGCGGAGTACCATGGGCGCTACTATTGCGCCTTCCATTACGACGGCCTTACGGGGAGCGGGACGGTGATGGCCGTGGTGGACGGCGGCAACGGACGGTATGCGCTGGCGCCGATGCCGGTTGAGACGGGTATGCACCATAGCGACGACCTCTTTGTGCGCCACGATACCCTGTTCTATCACCACTATGGCTCGTGGTCCAGGCAGGACCACTGGTTCGACACGGCGGCGATGGTGTGGCGCGAGTGCGCCAAGACGGGCGACCTTGTGCACGAGGATGCCGACTACCGTGTGTACGCCATGGACCACGGCGAGTGGGGCCAATGCATGTGGTTCATCCACCGTGCCACGGGTCGGAGGCTGGTGGTGGCAGGCATCGGGTTGGTGTGCCGTGCGGGCGAGGCCTACTACATTGTAGAACCCTCGCTGGTGCGCCGGGTCGGCCTGGCGCAGCTGGCTGCTGCCGAGTCGTCGCCGGTGGCGATGGAGGATGCCGACACGAGCCATTGGATGGCGGAATATGCGAGGGTGATTATCGACGGCGACATCGTTTACCGCCCCTCGGACTACGACAACTTCCTCGACGGCTACCTGCAGCAGCCGCGCGACACGATGATTGCGGCACCCTTCGTTGACGGCGACAGCCTGCGAATGCTGGTGGATTTGCCGGGAGGCACGGCCGTGATGGCGCTGAGGGACGGAAGGCTGTGCATGGTGAAGGATCTCGGCCGACGCTATGGGCTGCTGCGTCCGCGCAACGGCTGGCGGGGTATGCTGCGGGGCGACGGCCTGCTGCTGCCGTGGCAGGCGGACGAGTACGAGTCTGGCCTGCTGTGTGTGGAAAAAGGGCAGGTCTTCGTGCTGCCCCTGCACCATAATATCGACACCTTGCCGGTGCTGTCCACCGACGGGTTGGACTCGCTGCTGCCATTCCTGAGCGCAGGGTGGGAGAGGCTCACGGGGCGTGAGGTGAGGGAGTTCCTTCTTGCCCAGGGCACGTATTATAAGGGTATGGACAGCCTGCTGCGCAATGCCTATTTTAAGGAAGATGCGGGCATCGACGAGCGGCAGCACCATTGCGACCGCTATAGTCGCCGCGTGGACACGCTCTTCTGGCTTGCCGTGCAGGTGTGCCTGCGCAACGCCGACAGCGTGGCGGACGCTCTGTTTTTCGACTTCGGCCTCCCCGATACCTATGTGCCTGCCGAGCCGTTGTGGGACCGTTTGGGCTACGAGGAACGTCAGCGGTTCTTCCAGCGCACCAATGAGCGTGTTATCGCCCGCCTCGATTCCATCTGCGGACGTCATGGCCGTGTGGGCAAGGAGGATCTCCTATGGCAGCTTGGGCCTTTGCGTCTGCGCTACTACCCCGAAAGTCAGCGGCTGTTGGTGTGGTGAGTGTGGGTGATGGATAGTGGGTGGTGTCGTTTTTTTTTTGAAAAAAGATTTGCATTTTTGTAAAGGTTTGATTAATTTTGTGGTGTTGTTATTTTGAAACGAAATACAATATCATATTAATCCATAAACACTTACAAAGATGTACAGGATTGAAGGACACCCCATTCTTGACATCCCGCAAGGGGAGAAGACCGAGTTTTTGTTCGAAGGCCACAAAGTGGTGGCCGAGAAGGGCTACACGATAGCCAAGGCGTTGCACGAGGCTGGTTTTCCGGTGCATAGCCATAGTCTGGACGGGCGTAACCGTTCGCTGGAGTGCGGCATAGGCAAGTGCGGCGCCTGTGAGATGCTGGTGGACGGCCGCGTGCGCCGCATCTGCATCACCGCCGTGGACGGCGTGCGCGAGGTGCGCACCATCACCCACGAGGCCGACCTGCCGGGCGTCACCTTCGAGCCGCCGCAGCGTCCCGAGGAGTCGGCGCAGACGGTACAGGTGTACAAGACCCAGGTGGCCATTGTCGGTGCCGGCCCCGCGGGTCTGGCCTGCCGCGAGCAGCTGAATGCCTTCGGCATCGACAATCTTGTCATCGACAGCAACCCCCGCATCGGCGGGCAGTTTAACATGCAGACCCACCAGTTCTTCTTCTTCGAGAAGGAGAAGAAGTTCGGCGGCATGCGCGGTTTCGACATCGCGAAGAGGCTTGCCGGCGAGACGCCGGCGCTCCAAATCTTGCTAAATACAACGGTGTGGGACATCCTCGAGGGGCCGCGCATTGCGGTGAAGAACGTCGTCAACGGCCAGATGGCCTACATTGACGCGCAGCACCTGGTGGTGGCTGCGGGTGCGGTGCCGTTCATGCCGCCGTTTGAGAACGACGATGTGCCGGGAGTGTACACCGCCGCCGTGTTCCAGAAGATGATGAACCAGGAGCACACCCTGCTGGGCAAGCGCGTGCTAACCGTCGGCGCGGGCAACATCGGCTACCTGACCTCCTACCAGGGCATGCAGGCCGGGGCCACTATACGGGCCATCATCGAGGCGCAGCCCCGCGAGGGCGGTTTCCCCGTGCAGGCCAACCGTGTGCGCCGCCTGGGCATCCCCATCATGACGGGCTACACCCTCCTGCGCGCCATCCCCAACGATGACCACACGGGTATCAGGGGCGCCGTCATTGCGCGGTGCGAGAACTTCAAGCCCATCCCCGGCACCGAGCAGGTGATAGACGACATCGACATTATCAATATATGCACGGGCCTTGTGCCCGACAACCAACTGCTCACCAAGGGCAAGGAGCTCTTCGGACACCATGTCTACGGTGCCGGCGACGCCGTGCGCATAGGCGAGGGCACCAGCGCCGTGCTGCGCGGCAAGCAGGTGGCCTACGAGATTGCGCAGGAGATGGGCATCAGGTTCAACTACGACGAGTATCTGGAGGTCTCGCGCCAGTATATCGACTCGCAGCAGCACCCTGTGCACCTGCGCGAGCAGCCCCTACTGCCCACCGAGGAGCGCATGGCCGCCAAGCCCTTTGTGCAGATCGACTGCCTCTATGGCTTCGCCTGCAATCCCTGCACCTTCAGCTGTCCGCAAGGAGCCATCAGCAAGCCCACCACCAGCAGCACGCCGACGGTGGACTACGACAAGTGCATCGGCTGCATGGAGTGCGTCAACCACTGCCCGGGCCTGGCCATCTTCGGCTACAATGTGCAGAAGAACTGGTGCTTCCTGCCTGTGGAATACGAGGTGGAAGAGGGTAAGGAGGTCTATCTGGTGGACAACAACGGCAAGCCCGTGGGCGAAGGAGTGGTGGAGAAGGTGCTGAAGAAAGAGAACAAGACCAATGTGGCGCGGGTGAAAGTGGAGAAGGTTGACGGCCAAATGACCGACATCAAGGGGTTCATCGCCAAGGACCGCTATCCCGAGCTTTCCGGAAATTCCGGATTATCCGAAAATTCCGGAAAGGCAGAACCCACCTACATCTGCCACTGCGAGGACATCATCGACCAGCAGGTGCTGGAGGCCGTGGGCGACCGCAAGTACATCTCCGTCGACGAGCTGAAGCACATCACCCGCATGGGTATGGGTCCCTGTCGCGGCAAGCGCTGCATTGCCCGTGCACGACAGCTGCTGCGCTCGCACGGCATCGAGCTCACCGGCGACGCCACGCCGCGCGCCCCGCTGAGCAACCAGGTGACCCTGGGCGACCTCTACACCGAGGGACGCAAGGAGGTCTTCGTCTTCCCGAAGGGCAACGAGGTGCAGCGCGAGCGGGTGCGGGTGCTCATTGCCGGTGGCGGCATCGCGGGCAGCGGGTTGTTCCGCTACTTCAGCGAGGCAGGCTTCAATCCCGTGCTGGTCAACTGGAGCCGCGGAGCCTCGTGGCGCAACATCGGCGGTGGCCGTCCGGCATTCAGCAATCCCGACATTGCCGACATCGCGCAGCACAGCCACGAGATATTCAAGCAGATACAGTCGGTATACAACATCAACTACAAACCCACGCGCTATGTGAACCTGGTGCACGACGAGGCAACATACAAAGCCCTCGACGCCAGCCGCGCCTGGAGCGACGCCTACATGGTGGACCGCAAAGACTTCAAGAAGGAAATATCGCCCCTGTGGGACGACAGCAAGACGACCTACAGCCACGCCCTGATGACGCGCGACTGCTGGCAGGCCACGCCGGGCCGCGTGATAGACTACATCCGTGGCATCGGCAAGAGCCTCGGTGGTCGCGTCTACGAGGACTGCGAACTGCTGCACGTGCAGCGCATCGACGGTGGCCGTACGCTGGCCCTGGTGCGCACCCACGAGGGCAAGTATGTGGAGTACGACTGCGAGCACTTCGTCAACTCCATGGGCTGGGGCGCCGAGCGTTTTACCGACATGCTGGGCATCGATACGGGCCTCTATCCCGTGAAGCACCAGGCCTTCATCACGCGCCGCCTGCCGCTGATGGGCGTGAACGGCGACGCGCTGGACATGATCATCGACCGTCGCCACTACAAAGGCTTCAGCGCCGTCTACGGCCAGCAGTTCGCCCATACGGGCCAGATTATCGGCTGCGCCAGCCCCGACACCGACGCCTACGAGACCCGACAGAACATCAAGTACAATAGCAAGGAGTTCCTGGAGATAGTCTCCGAGGTCTTCGCCGAGTGGATCCCCGGCCTCAAGGAGGTGAGCTTCCTGGCCGTCTGGGCGGGCCGCTACACGGAGCCGCGCTACATCGTCGACCCCGAGGTGGGCCTCCTCACCGGCCTCCGAGG
>CALGCG010000133.1 GCA_937884485.1 uncultured Bacteroidales bacterium | reverse complement strand
CAATAAGTGTACCAAACAAAAAAGGACTGCCAAAATGGCAGTCCATGTGTCAGTCAATATGATGGAGCGCCGGCGTCTCGCCGGCAAAAAATATAAACCACACTAAAAACCAAGCACTTAAACTAAACACTGAACACTAAACACAATCCCATCAATACCCCTCCGGGTTCTGGCGCTGCCAGTTCCAGCTGTCGCGGACCATGTCGTCGATGCCGTACTTGGCCTCCCAGCCCAACTCGGCTTTGGCCTTTGCGGGGTTGCAATAGCAGGTGGCAATGTCGCCGGCCCGGCGCGGCTTGATGCTGTAGGGGACATCGACGCCGTTGACGCGGACGAAGGCCTTCACCATGTCGAGCACCGAGTAGCCGTGACCCGTACCAATATTATATATATGAGTAGTGTTTTGTGTTAAGTGTTTAGTGTTTAGTTGGATGCCGCCGTCCTGCGTAGCATCACTTAACACTAAACACTGCTCACTGAACACTTTCAGGGCGCAGACATGGGCTCCGGCCAGGTCGACGACATGGATGTAGTCGCGCACGCCGGTGCCGTCGGGCGTCGGGTAGTCGTTGCCGAAGACGCCGAGTTCTTTGCGCTTGCCGACGGCCACCTGGGTGATGTAAGGCATCAGGTTGTTGGGTATGCCGTTGGGGTTCTCCCCTATCCTGCCGCTGGGATGCGCACCCACGGGGTTGAAGTAGCGCAGCAGCACCACATTCCACTCGGGGTCGGCCTTCTGTATGTCCATCAGCACCTGCTCCAGCATGCTCTTGGTCCAGCCGTAGGGGTTGGTGCACAGTCCCTTGGGGCAGTTCTCCGTGATGGGAATCTCCGCGGGGTCGCCGTAGATGGTGGCGCTGGAGCTGAAGATGATGTTCTTGCAGCCATGATGGCACATGACGTCCACCAGCGTCAGCGTACCGCCGATATTGTTCTCGTAATATTCCCACGGCTTCTCGACGCTCTCACTCACCGACTTGAGTCCCGCAAAGTGGATGCAGGCATCCACCCTATGCTCGGCGAGGACACGTTCCAGCCCTTCGCGGTCGCGGATATCCACCTCGTAGAACGGAATATGGACCGCCGGCGTCTCGCCGGCACCAATAATCTCCTCCACCCTCCGCAGCGACTCGGGGTTCGAGTTGCTCAGGTTGTCCACCACCACAGCCGTGTGACCGGCCTTGTAAAGCTCTATCAACGTATGGGAGCCGATGAATCCCGCTCCCCCGGTAACCAGGATATTCATATTAAAGTCTAAGGTTTAATGTTCAAAGTTTAATGTCCAATATTCAAGTGGAATTTGTTTTGCTGCGTGGCGCTTGCGCCACACACAGATTCATTTCACCTCCGCCTCCACAGCCTTACGGTTCCACAGGCGGAGGAACTTCTCCACCCTCTGGCGGCTGTAGCCCTTGCCTTCCTCGAGGCTCTCGCTCTCCTGGATGTGGATGGGCACCCCCTCCTCGTTGAGCACCACGAACGCCGGGTAGCCGAAACGGCCCGGATTGCCGAGGAACTTCATCGCCTCCAGGTTCTTGTTCTGCTTCGAGTAGTTGACGTGAATGTAGACATAGTTCTCCTCCATCAGCGGGGCAATGACGCTGTCCTTCGTAGCGAACTCCGCAAACCGCAGGCACCACGGGCACCAGTTGCCGCCCACCTGGCACATCACGTAGCGGCCCGACTCTCGCGCCTGGTCCACAGCCTCGCGTATCTGCGCCATCGCGTCGACCTCCTCGTCGTACACTTTCACCTGCGCCTGCGCACCATATACCATACCCGCCATCAGGGCGAAAAACAAAAACAGTTTCTTCATCATCAATTCTTCTTTTTTTTCACAATAACGCAACATACGCCAGAATATTGCCCCATCGGCCAGAAAAATGAAAACAAACCGCCGGGGGCGCGGGCCCTCGGCGGTTATCGTGGAGCGCCGGCATCCTGCCGGCATTATTTTTTTGTCGCTGCCGACCGGGATACTACCAGGCGAAGAGCGGACGGTTCTGCATCATCTCGTTGGCCTGGCCGGCGATCTTGGCGCGGACGGCCTCGTCGGTCGGGGCGCAGAGCACCTCGTCGATCATGTCGACGATGACGGGCATGTCGGCTTCCTTCAGACCACGGGTGGTGATGGCGGGCGTTCCGACGCGCAGACCGCTGGTCTTGAAGGCGCTGCGGCTGTCGAAGGGCACCATGTTCTTGTTGATGGTGATGTCGGCGGCCACGAGGGCGTTCTCGGCTTCCTTACCGGTGAGCTCGGGGAACTTGGGACGCAGGTCGATGAGCATCAGGTGGTTGTCGGTACCGCCGCTGATGACCTTGTAGCCCTTGGCCATGAAGGCCTCGGACATGACCTTGGCGTTCTTCATCACCTGCTGGATGTACTGGTCGTAGCTGTCGGTGAGGGCCTCGCCGAGGGCCACGGCCTTGGCGGCGATGACGTGCTCCAGAGGACCGCCCTGGGTGCCGGGGAACACGGCGCTGTCGAGCAGGGCGCTCATCTTCTTAATCTCACCCTTCGGGGTGGTCTTGCCCCAAGGATTGTCGAAGTCCTGACCCATGAGGATCATACCGCCGCGGGGTCCGCGGAGGGTCTTATGGGTGGTGGTGGTGACGATGTGGCAATACTTCACGGCGTTGTTCAGGTAGCCCTTGGCGATGAGGCCGGAGGGGTGGCTGATGTCGCCCATGAGGATGGCGCCGATCTTGTCGGCGATTTCGCGCATGCGGGCCCAATCCCAGTCACGGCTGTAGGCGCTGCCGCCGCCGATGATGAGTTTCGGACGGTGCTCGAGGGCCTTCTTCTCCATGTCGTCGTAGTCGACGATGCCGGTTTCTTCCTTCACCTGGTAGCCAACCACATGGTAGTTGATGCCGCTGAAGTTGACGGGGCTGCCGTGCGAGAGGTGGCCGCCGTGGTTGAGGTCCATGCCCATGAAGGTGTCGCCGCTGTTGAGGCAGGCCAGGAACACGGCCATGTTGGCCTGTGCGCCGCTGTGGGGCTGCACGTTGGCCCAGCAGGCACCGTAGAGCTTCTTGGCGCGCTCGATGGCGATGGTCTCGCTCTGGTCCACAATCTGGCAACCGCCGTAGTAGCGCTTGCCGGGATAGCCCTCGGCGTATTTGTTGGTCATGACGGAGCCCATGGCTTCCATCACCTGGTCGCTGACGAAGTTCTCGGAGGCAATCAGCTCGATGCCTTTGGTCTGACGCTCACGCTCTTTCTGGATGAGGTCGAAGATTTGTGTATCTCTCTGCATATTTGATTGTTATTTAATTTTATGAACAAATAATAATTTGCAAATATACAAAAAAAACTTTACCTATGGAAAAAAAAGCGTAATTTTGCATCCCGAATTACGCTTTTATAAAACGGCGAATTATGCAAATGAAACGAACTCTGCACAAAAACAAATACACCCTCCGCCATACGGCGAACGGCTGGCGAATGGGGCGAATGCTCCGCGCAGCAACCCTCGTTCTCGTCCTCCTTCTTTCAACGCCCACCTCCCTGCAGGCGCAGCTGGTACCGCTGCACCGCTCCGTCGGCATACCGCTGTATCTGGACCTCGACCGCGTCTACAACTTCAACCAATACGAGAAATCGCGCTGGGGCCTCGGCCTGCGCTACGGCTATGTGGCCGGGGACATCGACATGATGCCCAAGCCCGCAGGCTTCTTCGACCGCCTCTCCGTGGGCGCCTACTTCGGCTACGGCTACGCCGACGAGCGCTTCAAGTGGGGCGCCGACGCCTACTACTGGACCAACCTGCGGCGCCAGGGCAAGGTCTACGCCGCCTACTTCCACGACCTCACCCCCGAGGCCACGCGCACCATGAACAACTACAACCTCATCAATTTCAACGCCTCGGGCTCGTTCATGAACCGCCTCTTCAGCGACACGCGCCGCCTCACGGCAGGCTACAGCACGCGCACCCGTGGCCACGAAACCGTGGGCCTCGAGCTGCGCCTCAGCGACGAGCGCAAACTCCACAACCTGGCCAACATCTACTACCCCCAGACCGACGCCGACTGGGACGCCCTGGAGCACGCCCGCTTCGCCGAAGCGCGCCTCTTCTTCGAGCACGACCTCGGCCTGCGCGGCGAATTGACGGCGGGCTACACCACCGGCGAGTGGTGGGTGGACAGCGGCTACTTCCTCCGCCTGCTGCTGCAGTACGACCAGGTCTTCCCCGTGGGCCGCATGCTCAACTTCCAGGTCTACGCCCAGGGCGGCCTCACCACCGAAGGCACCCCCTTCAGCCGCCTCTTCAACCTCGGCGGCACCAGCGGCAGCGCCATCCTCTTCGAGCGCTCGCTGCTCACCGCCCGCGTGGACGAATTCCTCGCCAACCGCTTCGTCCTCACCTGCCTGCGCTTCGGCTTCAGCAAACCCCTCTTCAAATACAACAGCAAGCTCCTGCAGGTGGGCACCGCGCCGCGGCCCTTCCTGCTGTTCGACGCCGCCTGGGGCGACATGTGGGACATCCAGAACATCGGACCCGACAAGGGCATCGCCGAAGTGGGCGCCGGCATCGACGGCATCATCCGCTGGGGTCGTGTGGACTGGGGCCTCGCCCTGGCCTACCGCCTGACGCCCTCCGACGCCTACTACCACTTCGCCGACAGCAAGGACAACCTCACCATCGTCTTCACCGCCGCCCTGGCGATGTAACCTCCGCCACGGCTCCCCCCAAAGCCGCTCCACAGACCGGGGAAGCAGTGCCGAATTATCGTTTTTCGACATAACGCCTCCGCCCCCGACTCGCCCCCGATTCGCCCCTTGTTCGGCCCTTCTCATATAGTTCTTATATCGTTCTCATATAGTTCTTATATAGTTCCTATATACAGTATATAAGAACTATATAAGAAGTATATAAGAAGTATATGTAAACTATATGAGAAGGGGCGAATCGGGGGCGAGTTGGGGGCGAGTTGGAGGCGGGGCAAGCAGGGCGGGAGGAAAAAAAATCCCCCGCTGCAATGCTGCAGGGGGGACAAGGCGTTGCGGAGCGCGCAGGGGTCAGTAAACGACCACTTTGCGTGTTGTATTGTCGCCGAGGGAGACCATGTATACGCCCGGGGCGGGCATGGGGAGGAGCTGCGAGGCTGCCGACGAGGGCAGGTCGACAAGCGTGCGGCCCATGACGTCGGTTACGCGCACCGGTGTGCCCGCCGGCACCTCGACACGGATGGCGCGTCCCTGGGCGGCGACAAGGGCGTCGGCCAGGGACGCGTCGTCGATGCCGACGGGGGCCTGCTTGACGCTCACGGCGGTGATGCCGAGGAGCAGCACGTCGGGGCTCTGGTGGTGGCGGAAGGCTATGCGGACGGTCTGCCCGGCATATCTGGCCAGGGAGACGCTGTGGTTCTGCGCATTGGGATTGGGGAGGGTTTCCTGGAAGAGGCGCGTGGTGAAGTTGGCAGGCTCGTTACCGGTGGTGGAGATGTAGACGGAGTAGTGCTCGGCGAAGTATTCGTTGGTGAGGGCCTTGGCGGTCCAGGAGAGGAGGGCGTTCTGCGGGAGGCGGAGCGGACGGGAGATGAGCCAGTTGTCGGGGTCGAGGGCCGTGTTGGAGTGGTCGAAATAGGCGTAGGACTCGGAGACGGCATAGGCGCCGTAGTTGGTCCAGAGGTAGCCGTCGGCGTCGGCGTCGACATTGCGCCAGCAGGGAAGCGCCTCGCTGAAGGTGGGATTCCAGGGGAAGGAGGTGACGGTGTCGCACTCCTGGAAGGCGTCCTGCTCGAAAATGGCGATGAAGTTGAGGTTGGTGTTGACGGTGACGGTGCGGGGATTGTCGGTGTTGCCGTCGTCCCAGGAGACGAAGTGGTAGCCGTTGGCGGGGGTGGCGGTGATGGTCGCCGAGGTGCCCTCGGCATAGGTGCCGGAGCCGCTGACGGTGCCGTAGGCTTCGTTGTTGGAGGCTACGGTGAGGGTGTAGGTGACGGGAGCCGTCGAGGGCAGGCCGCCGAGGGCGTTGATTTTGCCCCAGCCCCAGAGGTTGCTGCCGGTGGCGGGGATGGTGCCCGTGGCGCCGTCGGCGATGGCGGTGCTGTGGAGGAGGGCCAGGGCCGAGTCGGGGCCGAGGGCGGGGTTGTGCTGCATCCACAGGGCCATGACGCCGGTCACCATGGGTGCGGCCATGGAGGTGCCCTGCAGGGCGCCGTAGTATTCGGTCTGGCCGTTGAAGGTGGTCGAGGCGACACAGTAGGAGGAGGAGGTCATCTCGGTGTTGAAGCGGTTGAAGGGGGCCACGACGAACTGGCCCGGGGCGGTGATGTCGGGTTTGACGCGGCCGTCGAGCAGGGGGCCGTGGGAGGAGAAGCCCGCCAAGTTGCCGACGATGGCGCCGGGATAGGTGTAGGTGTAGCCGGAGAGGGAGTTCCAGCTGGAGCGCGAGGTGTAGGCGCCGACGGAGATCATGTGGTGGCCGGTGCCGCCGAGCTCGCCGACGGTGTAGTCGGTGTTGCCGGCCAGGACGGCGGAGTAGCCGCCGTCGATGAAATTGACGCTGGTGCCCCAGACATGGACGTTGGCGGCGGAGTTGCACTGGACAACGAGGCATACACGGTAGTTGGTGTTGGCGGCGTTGGAATAGCTGATGGAGAAGGTGAGATTCTGGCGCTGGTTGTAGGCGCTGGTGCCGCTGCTGTAGACCTCGAGCTGGAGCTGGTTGGAGAGGAGCGACTCGTTGTCGTAATAGCTTGTGCTGGAGAGGAAGTAGCTGCCCGCGTCGACGAACTGGCCGCTGGACATGTCGACGACGGCCAGGCCGGCCTTGAAGGGGACGTTGGGGGCGCCCCAGAGGTCGACGACACACTCGCCGCTGGCGGGGCTGGTGAAGTCGAGGAGCGTCATGAGGATAGTGTCGGTGGCGGTAAAGGCTTTACCGACGTGGAGGTTGTCGGCGCCCTCGTTGCCGGCAGAGCCCACGAGCAGGAGGCTGTCGGGGCGTGCGAGGAAGAGGTCGTCGCAGGCGCGGTCGAAGGAGGAGGTGCCGTCGTGGGGCCCCACGTGGGAGCCGAGGCTCATGTTGATGACGCAGGGCTTGTTCTGCGAGGCGGCATAGTTGCGTATGTAGTTGATGCCGTCGAAGATGGCGGCGCTGGAGAGCGTGGTGGCGACGAGGACGATGTCGGCGCCGGGCGCTATGCCCTTGTAGCTGGCGGGCTGCCCGCCGATGCCGCCGACGCCGGCGGCGATGCCGGCGACGTGGGTGCCATGGCTCTCGTTGCTATGGCTGTATTGCGCGGCGAGGATGGCTGCTTCGGTGGCAAGCTCGCGGCCGTAGGAGTAGCCTGCGGGGGCGGTGCCGCTCGTGGCGCCCTGCTCCCAGACACGCTTGACGCGGTAGGTGGTGCCCTCTTGGTTGTAGAAGGAGGGATGGCCATACTCGAATCCGACGTCGATGATGCCTACAACGACGCCGGTGCCGGTGTAGGACTGGTCGAGGTATAATCCGCTGTGGATGTCAATGATACCCATGGCTTCCCGTGCCTTGTCGAGGGCGGGACTGGCTTTGACGCCGACGTCGAGCCACGAGCAGAGACCCGACTGGGCAAAGGAGACGAAGGAGCTGAGGGGAATGAGGAGCGAACTGCTCTTGCCGTGGGTGGCCGTGAGGCTGACGCCATAGCGGTCGAGGCCCTCAGAACCGTTTTTGAGGGTGGCGATGGCGACGGCCATGGGGTGCCCCTGGCTGTAGACGAGACCGTATTTTTCGACCAGGCGGTCGGTGTCCATATCGCCCGAAAGGAGGTCGGCCAGGAGGAAAGCCGACGAACTGGACAGTCCATCGAAACGGAGCATGGCTTCTTTGGCATCGGCCGTAGCCATGGACGGCCGCGGAGCCAACTGCTGGGCAAGGGCGGCCACAGGCGCTGCCGCCATAAGCCAGGCAAGGAGTAAAACTCTAATCTTCATGATATTATACTTTATGATTATACATTCATTGCACTGCAAAAATACGCTTTTTTTTTTAGTGTGCATAAAATTTTTTTTACCCTGCGTGTAGTGTTTTTTCAAATTGTTACGTTATTATAATCGTGAGAACAAAGGATCCATTCGAAGCACTGCTGCACCGCTATCGCGGTATGCTCTTCACCCTCTGCCGCCGCTATAGCACCCGTGGCCTTGAGGTTGAGGACCTTGTGCAAGAGGCGACGGTGGCCTTGTGGCGAGCGAGAGAGAAGATATTCGAGCAGGGGCTCGCGGTGCAGGAGGCCGCGCTGGTGTGGAAAATCAGCCGCAATGCGGTGATCGACGCCCTCAGGGCCTACCACCAGCACGACGAACTGCCGGAGAGCTACGACACCGTGGCCGAGGACCGCGCCCTGGTGAACGAGTTGCACGAGCAGATAGCCACCCTCACCGAACCCGACCGCACCATAGTGCGCATGCAACTGGAGGGATACAGCTACGAAGAGATAGGCGAAAGCCTGGGGATGAGCGAGAAGAATG
Source organism: uncultured Bacteroidales bacterium (assembly GCA_937884485.1). Classification (GTDB taxonomy): domain Bacteria; phylum Bacteroidota; class Bacteroidia; order Bacteroidales; family P3; genus Colimorpha. Next base: position 15,675 of record CALGCG010000133.1, on the reverse strand, counting down.
TGAGCGTGAGGCTGGTGAGAGCCAAGGAGAAACTGAGAATGGGATTTGTTTAAGAATTAAAGTTTAAGAATCAAAAAAATAATATCAAGATATGAAACAGGAACAATTTGACGAATTGTGGGCGAGGGCCGAGGCCGAACGCTACGGCGCGAAGCTGGCGGCGGAATACCCCGCCTGGCGCACACGCCAGCGCCGCCGCATGTCGGTGGCAGCACTGGTGCTGGTGGTGGCTGCTGCCGCCCTGCCCCTGACCCTCGGCGGTCCCAAGCCCATGCTGGAACACGACGGATATGCCAATGCCTACTGCAACAAGGCCGACATAGAGGACCAGTACTGGGTAGACCTGGCCGGCGACATGCTGATGGACGAGGTGATGGTGTAGAGGCGTAGAGTCGTAGAGTCGTAGAGGTGTAGAGGCGTAGAGTTTTAGAGTAATAAAGAAAAATAAGAATATGAAACGAATAGCAATAATCATCCTCGTGCTGCTGATGCCGTTGGCAGTCATGGCGCAGGGGCAGCTGTACAAGCAGTATGCCTCGCGGCCGGGCCTGACGGTGGCGCAGGTGGACGGCTTCAAGCTGAACGACAGCGTGAGCGTCGACGTGGTGATGCTGCAGGCCGACAACGAGAAGGCCTGGAAGCAGCTGTGCGAGGAGTTCGACATCCGCGGCGAAGAAAGCGTCGTGAGCTGGCTGGGCGACCCCGCAACCCCCGCCCGAAGAGTGAAATGGACCGGCAGGCCGTTGATGCGCGTGGTGGCGTCGCACAAGAGGCACACCATAGCTTTCTACCGGTTGGACAACGAGAGCCAATACGATGCCCTGATAGACTACCAGATGCAGGGCATGAAGAAAAAAAGCGGGAAATGAGAACAGCCCGCATCCCATTAAAGTAAATATTAAAGAATCAAATTTATGAATAAGATAATCCACATCCTAAATAAAAGAAGCTGTGCAATGGCCATGGCAGCGCTGATGCTGTTTTTTGCCGCCTGCCAGAAAAACGAAAACGACACCAAGCCCGAAGGACAAGAGCACGTCATTGTGTATGCGGTGGGACACGAGGAAGGACGCAAAAGCGTGAAGGACGAAGCCGAATGGAACGCGCTGCTGGACCAATTCTGCTCCTATGCCCAAAGCGGGTCGGAGGTGATTTTCTACAACACCGCGAGTTCGATACCCACATCGCACAAAGACGTGGGAAGCACTGTCAAGGAAGTTACAACCTTCAGCACCTCGAGCCGTGAGGAGATGAAGGGCTGGATGAAAGAGATGGAGAAAGCCGGCAAGACGGTGAGCGTGAAATTCGACGACAAGACCGGCACATGGAGCGGCAAAGCCTACATCAACGTGCCCAACCGCGAGCGGGTGAGCAACTGCTACATCGGCACCCTGGCCCTGGTGGACATGCCGGCATTGACGGAGCCCATGATTCCCCAGCAGGTGGCCGCCCTGGTGGTGAACCCCGACACGGTGCTGTTCCTCGTCATGGACGATTACCTCAGCACCAGCGTGGAAGTTCTGACCGACGGGCTGCACCCCGGCGACGAGGCCACACTCTGCGGCGAGCTGAAAGAGATGGAGGACCTGAACGGTTCCAAATTCTGGGTGCTCGACCTCAGCGAACCCATGATTGGCAACGTTGTGGGCGAATGGAATATGTACTGCATGGCGGTGACGGAAATGGAGAGCAGCTCGGACTACATGCTGTCCACAACACTCTACATTCCCGAAACCGAGGGGCAGAATATCAATATAGTGTTCCGCGAGGACGGCACGGCGACCTATACCGTGACCGGCACCGACGCCACCAGCCAAGAGGGCACCTGGAGCATCGACGACGAGGGCATGCTCTGCTGCAGCCTGCTCCAGGGAGGCAGCTGCTGGTATATCAACTGGCTTACCTCCTCGACGCTGATCATCTCGCGTCCCGGTTCCGGCGACGACGAGAACAAATTCTACCAGATGCAGTTCGAGAAGATGTAAAAGAATATAATAATGATATAAAGCCGGGTCGGAGACGACTCGGCTTTTTGTTTTTACGGCGGATGACTTTTTTTGACGGCGAATTGCTCGAATTATACGAATGCTACGCAGGCCAATTACTGGCGAATTACTCGAATAGGGACGACAACGGGGACAATTTGCAGTCCAACGGTATTGTCTTGAACTCCCTGAACTCCCTGAACTCCGAAAAAAAGAAAAAAAATTTACATCGATTGTAGTTTTTCGATTTTTCGCTACGTTCTTATAGGTGTAAAACAAAAACACAAAGACAACAATGTCGAAACAAAAAAACAAATCAATTTAAATTAACAAACAATTAAAAACATTAAAATTATGAAGAAAAACATTTTTGCCCTCGCCGCTGCAGTTCTTATGCTTGGCATGACCGCCTGCCAGAAAGAAGAAGTCATCACCGACATCGTTGACAATGGTGAACCCACCACCAGCGCCCGCGTCAAAACGACCTCCGACCTCATCGGCACCGACTGGACCTACACGATGAACGACATCGTCCTGATGGACGAGAACGGCGACACCGCCATCACCGTCCCCAGCCTTGGCGACCTCTACCACCTGAATTTCGATGCCGACTACGCCCACTTCACCTTCGGTGAGATGGTCGAGGCTTGGGGTCTCTCCGCCGACGGCACCGAGATGCAGCAGATCACAGGCGTGGACTATGAATACAGCTACGACGGCACCACCCACACCGGCAACCTCATCGGCACCATCGAGGATGAGAACGGCAACGAGGTGACCTCGCAGCTCGAATTCAACTACAACGACGCCACCGACGAGATTACCTTCGTCCTGCCCATGGCCTTCGAGGGCGACACCAATGTGGTCAACGTCCCCATGGTGTTCCACCGCGACGCTGTGGCCGAATAAGAAAAGAATGAATTTGGAAATTCTTGGTTACTTTAAAAGTCGGAAGCCGGGTCGAGTTTTGGCCCGGCTTTTGTTTTTACGGCGAATGGTTTTTGTTTTTACGGCGAATAGCTCGAATTTTACGAATGCTGCGCAGGTCAATTACTGGCGAATTACTCGAATGGAAACGACAACGGTAACTCTTTTTACGGCGAATGGCTCGAATTACACGAATGCCGAGCAGGTCGACCATGGGCGAAAATGCCGGCGAGACGCCGGCGCTCCAACTGCTGATTGTCTTGAACTCCTTGTCTCCTTGAACTCCTAAAAAAAAATCCATCCCGGTTGTAGTTTTTTTCTTTTTCGTTACGTTCTTATAAGTGAAAAAGAAAACAAAATAATAAAATCAAATAACAAAAATCAAATCAACATTATGAAGAAAAACATTTTTGCCCTCGCCGCCGCAGTTCTTATGCTTGGCATGACCGCCTGCCAGAAAGAAGACGACACCACCATCATCTCCACCCCCGAGACTGAAAACATCCTCACCGTGAAGAGCGTCGCCGACCTCGCCGGTACCGACTGGACCTACACCCTGTCTTTTGCCGACATGATTGGCATCGAGACTTGCGACAGCATTGAAATCACGGGTCTTGACCTGCAATTTGGCCTGAACTTCGACCACGACTACGCCCACTTGATGTTCCCCGAAAATGTCACCGGACTTCAGATGGTTGAAGATGGCGACAGCTACACCATGGAGGAGATCCAGCAGATTGACTACACTTACACATACGATGCCGCCACCCAGACCGGTGCCCTGAGCGGTGCCAACCTGGAGGACATCGAGATTCCGTTCCACTATGACGAGGCCACCGACGCCATCATCGTGGAGTTTGCCGTGTCTTTCGACGGCACGGAAGAGAACGCCTACCCCATGCAGCTGGTATTCCACCGCACCGTGGTGGCCGAATAAAAAAGAAAAAAAACGAAAGTGTTCTTGGTTAATTTACAATTGGATGCCCGGGTCGATATCGGCCCGGGTCTTTTTTTTATGTTTTTTTTCATGGGGATGTAATTTTTACCCCCCTGTTTTACGTTATATAGGCGTGAAGTAATTAAAAATTAAAAATTGAAAATTGAAAGCTGAAGGTTGACTGATGGTGACTGACAAGGGTTTCAACGGGATAGTGCTGAGGCACAAGGGACTGCTGTTTGCGGTCTGCCGTCGCTATGCCCGTCGGGGACTGGACGAGGAGGACATGCTGCAGGAGGTGCTGGTGGTGCTGTGGGAGCGACGGGAGCAGCTGATGTCCATCGCAAGCACACCGCAGCAGGCGTCGTGGATGTGGCGCGTGGCGAGGAGCACCTGCGTGGACCTGCTGCGAAAGGAGCCTCCCTCCTACCCCGTACCGGAGAACTTCGACGCACCCGACGAGGACACCACCCTGCACCGCGACCTGCACGAACAAATAGCCCACCTGCCGGAGCCGGACCGCAGCATCGTCACCCTCCACCTCGAAGGCTACGAATACAAGGAGATTGGCAAAAAGCTGGGCATGACGAAGAACAACATAGGCATCCGCCTGATGCGGATAAAAGAACGATTGAAAATGGAAATGATAAAATAAAGAGAAAAACGATATGGACGAGAAACATTTTGAAGAACTATGGGAGCAGGAAGAGCTCCAGGGGCTGCAGCGGCGCCTGCGGCAGGAGTACCCTGCATGGCAACAGCGACGGCGAGTGCGCCGCACAGCACTGGCCTCGGTGGCCGTGGTGCTGGTGGCTGGATTTTCATTTTTCAATATTCAACTTTCAACTCCTAAATCCTACGACAGCGTGGCCTGCAACCGCAGCGGCATCGCCGAAGGACATTGGGCTGCCGAAGCCAGCCGCATTTTAACCATCGAGACGCTATGAAACGCCTGTTGCTTATACTTATGCCATTGATGCTGCTGGCCTGCTCGCACGAGGAGACGGAGTTGCCGCTGTACCTGCGGTATGCCGACAGCAAGAACCTCACAGTGGCGCAGGTCAAGGGCTTCCAGATTGGCGACACGCTGAAGACCGACGTGGTGCTGCTGGTGGCCGACGACAGCGCGGCGTGGGCGGAGCTGAAGGCGGAGTTCGACATCCGCACGTCGGAGGGCGTCACCAGCTGGATGGGCGACATCGACGAACCCGCCCGCCGCGTCAAACGCGCCGTCCGCCCCGCCTGGCGCGCCATGGCCGTCCATGCCGACCGCACCGTCGCCTTTTACCGCGTCGACACCGAGGCGCAGCGCCAGGCCCTGATGGACTACCAGATGAAAACAATAGAAAACAAACAATAAAAACACAAAATCAACGTTATAGCGATATGAAAAACACGCTGAAAATCTTCACACTTATTGCCGCCGTGCTCTGCCTGACTGGCTGCGGCCCTGACGACGAACCTGGGACCGGTAGCAACAGCATCTCCTACATTGTATCCAGCTGCACCGCACCTGCTTCGCCCATCACCGCCAACTACGACACCGATGCCGAGCTCGATGTCCTGCTAGACCGCCTGTGCTCCTATGCCGAGCGGGGCAAGGTTATCACCTTCCGCAGCAATGGCGGGCGTTCAAAAAGCTACACAACAAAAGAATCGACGACTTTCAGCACCACCAGCCGTGAGGAAATGAAGCGCTGGATGGCCGCAATGGAGGATGCCGGCAAGACCGTCACCGTGACCTACGACAGCCGTACCGCCACCTGGAACGGACGAGCTTACGCCCTTCCGCAACAACCAATGGCTGAGGATGGCCCAAGGGTGAGCCGCGTCACTTTCGACTACTCGTTCGATTCGACGGAAACCATTGGCTTGGAGCAGCATGTCGTCTATACCTATACCTGGGATGGCGACCTGCTGACGGCGGTGGAGACGGAGGAAAAGACATGGACCCAATATGCCGACGGCAGCACAGGCGACACCACTGTCTATTCGGGCCGGCTACAGCTTGCCTACAACGGCAACCTATGCGTCTCCGCGGGCAGCACCCAATACACCTACCTTGACGGCCTCCTCGTGTCCGAATGGCTTGGCTACGACAACGTGAGCTACACCTATATCTATGACGACGAGGGGCATATCATCGACTACATCATTACCGACACGGTGACAGACTTTGGGGTCGACGTAGAGGTCTCCATGCCAGGCTACCACATTGAGTGGGAGAATGGCGACGCCGTGAGGGCCTACGGCGACGACCGCCAGTCGCCCATGTGGATCTACGAATACGACAACTTCCAGCGGCCTCGGGGTGTCACCCTGGGCATCGCCACGCTGCTGCCGGGCTACCAGCAATTCTTTGAACCCCTGACTCAATGGAGCCGCCACAACATCACCCGCCTGCACTTCAATGGCAACGACAACAGCTGGATTGACCTGACAGTAACCTACACCTACGACAATGCAGGCCGCCCCGTCAGCGCCACGCTGCCACGTTGGCACGACGGTGGCCATGGCCATTGGACATTCGAATACGTTGACTGACGACACAATTAAGAGCAAGGAATATGAAAACAAGATTTTATATACTGCTGGCCGCTGTGCTCTGTCTGGCCGCCTGCGAGAAGAATCCTGAGAGCAACGACAAGCAACGCGACATCACCTACACCGTTGGAGCGCGGGCTGCCAGCTGGAACTCCATGGAAACCACCACCGTCCACCTCGAGACCGAGGCCGAGTGGCAGGAACTCCTCGACCGCTTCTGCGACTGGGCCGAGGACGGCAATGAGGTCACCTTCTACAACGCCAACCAGATAGCCACCAAGAGTGCCACCAAGGACGCCACCACCTTCAGCACCACCGACCGCGAGGAGATGAAGCGCTGGATGGCACAGATGGAGGACGAGGGCAAGACCGTCACCGTGACCTACGACCCCGCCACCGGCACCTGGAACGGCACCGCCTACGCCAACGCGCCGCAACCTGTCGGTGGAGGGCATGCCTATGTCTGCGACCGCTGGCCCGACTATATCGCCATCATGACCGTCGGCCCCGATAGCCGCGTTTATGGCACGTGGGCCACCGACAACGGCTGGTCGCTCTACGGACTGCCGTGGGGCATCTGCTCCTACACCTTCACGGGCTATACCTGTCTGGAATGCCCACAGGAGTACCACTTCACCAACATCTACTGGAACGGTATCGATGTTAGCGGGACAAGCCAACTGCACGGCGATACGCTGCATATGGAATACGGCGGCATGATTCCTCAGTGCAACACCTGCATCGGCGTGTTCGACATGGTGCGCAGCACGCAGTACGAAACATGGGTGAGCACCAACAACGGCTACGACGTGGTGATGCACATCGACCGTGCTAACCGCGTGGCCGTGGCCGCGACCCCGGCAAACTACATCAACACCATTGTCGACTTCCCGCAGGGACGCTTCCACTACGAGGACGACGAATACGGCAACCGGCATACCTACCTCGGCGTCTACCCGCCGGTGCTCGACACCACTCCCCTTTATGGCAATGCCTACAACATCCTGCAGGTCAGCCCCACACAGGAGGAATGGCGCTTGATATGCGACTGCCTCAACCCACCCACCTTTGTCTTCAACCGCGTCGACTGAAAACTTTAAAATAGCAAACCTACCGCCAGCCTGCCCCCAAAAACGGCAGGCTGGCGTTTTTTTTTCGTTTATCGAGCAGGGACGGGAAACAATACGCTCGCAAACAGCCAATTACAAAAAACGAATCGATTTTTGAAAAAAGTCCGAAAAACGGCCGAAAAAGGCAATTTGCAACTTGCTATAAATCAACACCAAAGAGGCACCCCCTCTTACTCCCCTCTTACTCCTCTCCTACCCCTCTCTTTACCCTCGGTTAAAATAGTAAGTGTTGGGAAGTGGAGGGTAAACGGAAAGGCAGGTGTAGGGGAAGGTTGGATGGCTCCTTGGCACCGGTTTTGGCGGTCGCCGGTAGGTGGCGGACTGCCACCGGGACTGACAAAGTGTCAGCCGGTGGCAGTCGCTGGCAGTTTTATGGGGGTTGGCACGGATGTTGATATCATTGGGTATCGCCGCGCTGGAGCACGGCACACAGAACAAACGAAGTAAAACAAAAAAAACATAACAGTTATGACAAACATCAAACCTTTAGCAGACCGAGTCCTCGTGCGTCCCGCCGAGGCTGAACAGAAGACCGCCAGCGGCATCATCATCCCCGACACCGCCAAAGAGAAACCTCAACGGGGCGAAGTCCTCGCCGTGGGCAAGGGCACCAAGGACCACGAGATGACCGTCAAGGTGGGCGACCAAGTCCTCTACGGCAAGTACAGCGGCACCGAGATCGAGATCGACGGCGAGAAGCTGATGATCATGAAAGAAAGCGACATCTACGCGATCATCTAATCTCAATAAGAATCACAAGAAATAATTAATCATTAATTTCAATCAGAACCAAAAGAACTATCAGAACATCCGACAAGAATTTCTTTTTGTTCTTTTAGTTCTGATTGAGGAAAAAGAAAGGAAAAGCAATTATGGCAAAACAGATAGTTTTCAATAATGACGCTCGCGAGCAGCTTCGCAAAGGCGTCGACGAGTTGGCAAATGCAGTGAAGGTGACCCTCGGCCCCAAAGGCCGCAATGTGGTTATCGACAAGAAGTTCGGTGCCCCGCAGGTGACCAAGGACGGCGTGACCGTGGCCAAGGAAATCGAGCTTGAGGACGGCATCCAGAACATGGGCGCCCAGATGGTCAAGGAGGTCGCCTCCAAGACCAACGACCAGGCCGGCGACGGCACCACCACCGCCACCGTGCTGGCACAGGCCATCGTCAACACCGGCTTGAAGAACGTCACCGCCGGAGCCAACCCCATGGACCTCAAACGCGGCATCGACAAGGCCGTGGCCGAGATCGTGAAGAGCATCAAGGAGCAGGCCCAGGAGGTCGGCGGCGACATCCAGAAGATCCGCCAGGTGGCCACCATCAGCGCCAACAACGACAGCGCCATCGGCGACATCATCGCCGAGGCCATGGAGAAAGTGACCAAGGACGGCGTCATCACCATCGAGAACGCCAAGGGTATCGACACCACCGTCAAGGTCGTCGAGGGTATGCAGTTCGACCGCGGCTACATCAGCCCCTACTTCGTCACCGACACCGAGAAGATGGAGTGCAGCTACGACAACCCCTACATCCTCATCTACGACAAGAAGATCAGCACCATGAAGGACCTCCTGCCCGTGCTCGAGAAAGTCGTCAACACCGGCCGTCCGCTCCTCATCATCGCTGAGGACGTCGAGAGCGAGGCCCTGGCCACCCTCGTGGTCAACCGCCTGCGCGGCAGCCTGAAGATCGCCGCCGTCAAGGCCCCCGGCTTCGGCGACCGCCGCAAAGAGATGCTCGAAGACATCGCCATCCTCACCGGTGGCACCGTCATCAGCGAAGAGAAAGGCTACAAACTCGAGGACGCCGACCTCAGCATGCTCGGCCAGAGCGAGAAAATCAGCATCGACAAGGACAACACCACCATCGTCAGCGGCAAGGGCAATAGCGACGCCATCAAGGCCCGCGTGGGTCAGATCAAAGCACAGATTGAGAAGACCACCAGCGACTACGACCGCGAGAAACTGCAGGAGCGCCTCGCCAAGCTGGCCGGCGGCGTGGCCGTCATCTACGTCGGCGCCGCTTCGGAGGTCGAGATGAAGGAGAAGAAAGACCGCTTCGACGATGCCCTGCACGCCACCCGCGCAGCCGTCGAGGAGGGTATCATCCCCGGTGGCGGCACCGCCCTCATCCGCGCCGCCCAGAAGCTCGAAGGCGTCAAGCCCGAGAACGAGGACGAGAAGCTCGGCATCGAAATCATCCGCCGCGCCGTCGAAGAGCCTCTGCGCATGATCGTCGAGAACGCCGGTCTCGAAGGCAGCGTCGTCGTCAACGAGGTGAAGAACGGCAAAGGCGACTACGGCTACAACGCCCGCGCCGAGAAGTACGAGAACCTCTTCCAGAGCGGCGTCATCGACCCCGCCAAGGTGACCCGCGTGGCCCTGGAGAACGCCGCCAGCATCGCCGGCATGCTCCTCACCACCGAGTGCGTCCTCTGCGACATCAAGGAACCCGAACCCGCAGCCCCCGCCAACCCCGGCATGGGCGGCATGGGTGGCATGTACTAAGCTAATAGTACCATCCTATAACAAAAGGGAGCATCCGTGTGGATGCTCCCTTTTTCATAATTATTTTGCCACATTAAGAAAAAGTTGTATCTTTGCATTTTGAAAATGAATGTTCAAGAACTGACATATTACCCCAAACCGAGCGATTTCTCAAAGGTTACCTTTTGGGATACCGACTTCTCACACATCGACTGGAAACGTCACGCCAGCTTCGTTATAGAACGTGTGTTTGGCTACGGAACGGAAGAAGAACAACAGCTTGTTGTCAAGATGTATGGTTGGACAATCGTTCGTGAATTTGAACACTCTTTCACCCCCAACGACTACAATAGAAATGCAAAGATAAACCTTCAAAAGATGATGGCCTATGCTTCACTATGAGACCGTCACACCTTATCTTCGCAACACTCTGGCACGTTTGATGTCCGACCCTATGTTTAACAACTTCCGGCTCGTTGGCGGCACCTCCTTGAGTTTGCGCCTCGGGCACAGGATGTCCATTGACATTGACTTGTTTACTGATACCGCTTATGGCGACATCGACTTCCTTTCTTTGCAGACCCACTTGCGCAGCATGTTTCCATATTGCGTGGGCGATTGCGGCAACCCTGTGGGCATGGGGGCAACATACATCGTGGGTACCAGTCGCGACGATGCCGTAAAACTCGACCTGTTCTATACCGACCCCTTCATTGCCCCGATGGATACCGAAGATGGCATCCGCATGGCCGCGGTTGAGGACATCATTGCGATGAAGCTCGACGTGGTGGCACGCGGTGGCCGCAAGAAAGACTTTTGGGACATCCACGAACTTGCAGGGATTTACAGCCCCATGAAAATGCTTGACCTTTATGAGAAACGCTACCCCTACAGCTTTAGCCGAGAAGATGTAATTCGGGGATTCAGCAACTATACCATAGCCGACGATGAACCCGACCCGCATTGTTTGAGGAGCAAATCTTGGGATGCCATAAAAGAAAAACTGCAAGCGACATTCCCGAGCAGTAGTTAAGACAATACTGCTGCCTTCAACCGAAAAGGGAGCATCCGCACGGGTGCTCCCTTTCTTTTGTTGTATGACTCTCGGCGGGCGGGCGTTCATGTCCGCCCACGCGGTGCTATGCCTCGGCGACGGTCTCCGGCTCGTCCTCGTCTTTGCCGCCCTTCTTGCGGCTCTGCTGGTATTGCAGGTCGATTTTCGCCAGGTCGGCGTTGTAGTACTGCGCCGCCTTCGACAGGCTCTCCTCGGGCTGTAGCTCCTGCACGGCGTTGAGGTAGGTGATGAAAGCGCGGTAGTGGCCGTCCAGCTTCTCGCGCGCCGCCTTCAGCTCGCCCACCACCACGTCGCTCTTCTCCTCGTTGCGCTTGCCCATCAGCTGCTCAATCTGCTCCGTGCGGCTCAGCAGACGGCGGTTCAGCTCCGTGAGGCCCATCATCTGCAGGTCGGCCGTCAGTTCGCGGTCCGAGAGCTTCTGTTCCATATTGTGGATTTTGGCGTTCTCGGCCACCAGCGCCTCGCGGTTGCGGAACTTATAATCCACGAACACCTGCGCCACGCGCTTGCCGTGGGCGGCGAGGCTCTCGTCCTGCAACTTCTCGCCCCAAAGTTCTGCCACATGCTGAATTACATACGCATATCCGTCGCGCTCGGCGTCGAGCAGACGGATTTTCTCCGTCAATTCGCTCTTCTGCGTCCGCTTGTAGGCCTCGTCGAATGCCTTGAAAAGCCGGTCGTACTCGTCGCGCATCTGCACGAAACGGTCCAGTCCGCATCCGGCGTCCAGAATCCTCTTGTCGAAAGCCTGCACCGCGCTGAAATAATAAGCCACGGGGAAATTGCTCAAGGCTTTTTCATTGAATTTCGTTGCATCCATAGTCTTTATCTTTTTTTGGTGATTATTTTTCGTTTCAAAACTTGCACGGGGTCGTAATGACTCATTTCGGCCATTTCCAAAACTGCTTGGCGTTATAATGGCTCATTTTTGCCGTTTTTAATTTTCATTGGGCTTCAAATCTTTCATTTCACCCGTTTTCAATTTTCATCGGGCCTCAAATCGCTCATTTCAGCCGTTTTCATTTTTCGTTGGAGCCTTCCAGCACCGGGTCAGCTATTTTCAATCGCAAAATTACACAAAAGTTTTCTATTTGCAGCCATCAAAGCCCTTTTTCTGCAAAAATCTTATAATTTTTAGCAGTTTTTCATACAAGATGGCGGTTTAACGACAAATTTTGACTACTTTTGCAACTGCATTCCGCAAAGAGTGCAAGGACATATTGCTCAATAGCTTCACAATCACCACCGCGATGCACGAGCAAAACTTCTTTTATTGGGACTGTACCCATACGGGCGCAGCTTTCCCATATAAAGAAGTGGTTTGTGGTGAACCGTGAAGCGTATGGCGAAGGTCTGCGCCTCTTGCTTTAGATAAGGACAATGGATAGAACTGAGGAAGTCAAAGACATATTGTTGAAGATTCAGGCAGAAGATCCAGATTCTTTTGCACGATTCTCAAATGAACATGCTATTTGCTTCACTGAGGCAAATGGTGATTGGCTTTTCCCTGCTTTATACGACTTCTACACGGAAGAGGTCAACAATCCGTCTATCATTGGATTGTTGCAAAAATTAGGAATGCTTTTTCATAATGAAAGCATGAAAGCACCCTATTCAGAGATTACCTCTCTTGATAGGAGTCTTTGCCTTGATGAATCCAAGGTGTTTGAATACATTGTTAAACAACAAAAACTTGCATCGAATGACATCAAGAATGTTGAGTATTTGAAAACGCCCTATAAGACAAAATCTGCTGCTCTCCCATTCCGGCAAATTTCTCCAATCGACCATGACTGGCTGATGATTGAATATGGGGGATTTCTACATCCTTATATTCTTGCGGATATTGCAGCTGTATTGGTTTACAGTCAAAAATTCAAGGACTCTTTTGACTATTTGAGAAGAGGTATCGAAATACTTACATCCTTCCCCAATAAATACTGGAATAGCGAATTGGCTATTGCAGGGGCAGCAAACACTTTCAGGCTGATTCGCCTTATGTTCCCAAGCTATAGACTTGAAAAAATTGATATATTCAGGAAGATATTCAAATACAACTACCTTTATCTTACGAGGATGACATGTATAACACGAGATGAACTTATGGTGCAGTCGGCGTATGTTAACCGTGCAGAATTAGTTAGCCATCGTTGTGCTTATATGTTCTTGCCCTTGTTCCAAAATCCAGACTTACTTTATATTTCCGATTTGTATCATGCCCATTTTTGCAATGACACTGCAATGTTCAATTCAGTCGTAAGTGGGAACAACTATTATATGAAGTCGTTGACATATTATAAAAATGGTTCTTTATGGCCAAATGACACAGGCGGATATGTCGATATTGAAGATAAAACCTATGATCAAATAGTTCGAGAAAAAAAGGAGGTTTCTATAATGAATGCCCAAACATTCATGCAGGAGATAAAAAGCAGACAGGAATTTATAACGTCTTCTGATATTTCAACAATCTTTTCTCTCATCGATGAAGAATACAGCACAAATTTTAAGTCTTTTAGAAATAGAGTTTTAAAATTCGAAAAATATTAATGACTATGGGATTTTTTGATTTTCTGTTTAACAAGTCCAATGATGAAAGTTCTGCGATACAGCCGCTTTCACCGATTGAACAAGTAGTAAAAGAAAGTGTCGAGCATTTGAAGAAATGCTTAGGTTCGTTGACATCTGAAAAGTTAGAGGCGGAAGCTATAAATCTCGCGTCTTACATTTTCTTGCGAAAAGGTGGAAAAATTGACTTTGAACTTGATTTCCTGACAAAAGGATTAATTGAGAATGTTCCCTCAGGAGATTATGCCATAGCTGATAAAGTGTTTCCGCTGATGATAAAATACGGTGAAGGTCTTTATACTGAAAGTCATGCTTCGTTTGGCAAGAACCAAGGATACAGATTGAATGTCACCAAAGACCCTGACCTTGCAAGTTTCTTGAAGGGCTATTATAAGAGTGTACATAAAGTAAATGTCGGTGAATCTAAACCGCAACCATCAGTTCCCCAACCAAATCATGGTTTGAACGACAGGGTAGATTTGGGATTACCGTCAAAAATTCTATGGGCATCTTGTAATATTGGTGCTTCATCACCATCTGAGATAGGAGATTATTTCGCATGGGGAGAGAAAGAATCCAAGGATGCGTATGGATGGGAGACTTATAGATTATGCCGTGGTTCGTACGATTCTATCTTCAAGTACACTAAGACTGACGGGAAAAGTGTTTTGGAGCCGCAAGATGATGTCGCAAAATCTATGCTTGGGGACGAATGGAGAATACCGACCAAAGAAGACATGGAAGAACTTGTAGAAGAATGTGAATGGAAATGGACAAGAGAAAATGGTCATTTAGGATGGAAGGTAATTGGTCCCAATAACAATTACATCTTTCTTCCTGCATCGGGAGCAGCAAGTTCGTATAGAATAGCCGGTGTAAATGAACTGGGGAGATACTGGACTGCGACAAGGGACGATAGTGATTATTCTGCCTACAACTTAAGGTTTAAAGATGGCACAGATACTATAGTCGTGGTTGATGACACTCGATTCTATGGTAGAACGATTCGTCCTGTAATTGGTCAGCCTGTAAAAAGAGAAACGAAGAAGGTGCAAAATGACGAGGAACAGGAAAAACTTCCTTATCCACTAAAAAGAATAACGCTGGCAACACTTTTGAAAAACAGAATGTCACCCAATTCTGTTTCTCCGACATCCTACATACGCACAATCTTGGGTGTTCTGGAAATAGACCGAGAAGATTTTGAGAACTTTAGTTCAGATGATTACATGACAATCTTCAATGCATTCGTAAAGGCCGATGCACTAATACCAACTCAATTGGGACTAAGTGCAAATGGAACTCGTGAGGCAGTGACAAGTAGGCTTGCTGGACTATTGGCACAATCAGAATGTAAGAAGAACAATGCCAATTATGATGACAAGGACGCGAAATTATACGCTCTCGGTGGTGAAGCCATGTGGGAAATGGTTGGATGGCAATACATAATGATTTATTGCAATTTCCATACGGATAGCGAGAAACACGATTTCATAGAACTCGTTAATAAAGCCGTAGAAAAAGAAATCAATAAAATGATGGCAGATAGCGATTACACACAACATGACCAACAATGTATGATTGAAGGTGCAAAGTCAATCATGCACGACAAGATGGTAGGCGTTTATCCTATAGGGATGCTTTCTAAGATTTTCCCCACACTATTCTAACACATAAAAACAATAAGCATATGGGATTCTTCGATTTCTTAAAACCAAGGCCAAAATCTGAAATAGAGATGTTGGCAAACAACTGTATTAAAAAGGTTGAGGATGGAACGGAAACGGAAGCGAAAAAGGCTTTCGAAGAAATGACAAAGAAAATATTAAAAATTTGTTCGGTCGCTTTGGCACTCGTTACATTGTTTTCTGTAAGCGGCTGTAAGGACGAGGAAGAGAGTACGCAATCTTCGATGGAAGAAGTGGAGGTTTTGGAAAAGAGCGGATACAAGCTGGTCAACGGCGGTATTAGCGAATACAGAATACTGCTTGCGGAAAATTCATTAGAAAACGAGTTGGTTGCT
>CALGCG010000132.1 GCA_937884485.1 uncultured Bacteroidales bacterium | reverse complement strand
CGTTATGTCCTCACAAAAGCATCGGATAATCTGCCTGTGTTTTTGTGCGCTTAATCTCTTGTATTTCATTGACTTTCATCTTCCTGTTTCTGGAGATGCTAGTCAAGAACCATAACTATTCGGAAGTCAAATGATTGTCTCATCGCCGCCCATGCAATATTAGCTGCTATTCCCATCCTTTTCATTGACCGTGATTTCCAACTCATGTGTGACAACACATCGCTACGGGCGTATCGACCCTAAAACTTCATCCTGGGCCACCCTTCCCGCCCTTGCCACACAAACCAATAATATAGTAAATTATAGATATGCTTGATTCAGTATTGACCTTTTTCTTTGGTTCCAAGCGGGACCGTGACGTAAAGCAGCTTCTGCCTGTGGTTGAGAAGATCAACCAGAAGGAAGCCTGGGCCCAGGGATTGGCGGCCGAAGATTTTCCCCAGCAGACACAAAAGTTCAAGGAGCGCTTGGCCAAGGGCGAGACCCTGGATGACATATTGCCGGAGGCCTTTGCCCTGGCCAGGGAGGCCGCCAACCGTGTGTTGGGGGAGCGGGCCTACGACGTGCAGCTGATGGGCTCCATCGTGTTGAATTCCGGCCGCATTGTAGAAATGAAGACCGGTGAGGGAAAGACCCTCATGTCGGTGGCGGCTGCCTATCTCAACAGTCTTACGGGCCGTGGTGTCCACGTGGTGACGGTGAACGACTACCTGGCCCAGCGTGACGCCGACTGGATGCGGCCTGTGTACACCTACCTTGGGGTGACGGTGGGCTCCATCGTCTCCGGCATGGACAATGCCGCCAGAAAGCTCTCCTACAACTGCGACATCACCTACGGCACCAACAATGAGTTCGGCTTCGACTACCTGCGCGACAACATGAGCCGCAACCCCGAGGAACTGGTGCAGAGGGGCCACAACTACGCCATCGTCGACGAGGTGGACTCCGTGCTTATCGACGATGCCCGTACGCCGCTCATCATCAGCGGCCCCACCGGCAAGGACGACGACGAGCAGGAGTTCTACCGCTTCAAGCCCACCATCGAGAAACTGTACAACGCCCAGCGCGTGCTGGTGACGCAATACCTGGCCGACGCCCGCAAGGGCCTGGCCGCCAAGCCCGACGCCAAACCCGAGGAGGAGTGCGCCAAGCAGCTGCTCCGCGCCTACCGCGGCCTGCCGAAGAACAAGGCCCTCATCAAGTACCTCTCCGAACCCGGCATCAAGAGCATCCTGCTGCGCACGGAGAACTTCTACATGCAGGAGCAGAACAAGAACATGCCCATCATCGACGAGGAGCTCTACTTCGTCATCGACGAGAAGAACAAGCAGGTGGAGCTCACCGACAAGGGTATGGACTTCCTCACCGCCCTGGGCGAGGACCGCAACTTCTACCAGCTGCCCGACATCGGCAGCGCCATTGCCGAGGTGGAGGGCAACGCCGCCCTGAGCGACGAGGAGAAGACTGCCGCCAAGGACAAGATATACAGCGACTTCGCCATCCAGAGCGAGCGTGTGCACACCGTCGACCAGCTGCTGAAGGCCTACACGCTGTTTGAGCGCGACGTGGACTACATCCTGACCGAGGACAACCAGGTGAAAATCGTCGACGAGCAGACGGGCCGTATCATGGAGGGCCGCCGCTGGAGCGACGGTCTGCACCAGGCCGTCGAAGCCAAGGAGAACGCCAAGGTGGAGGCCGCCACGCAGACCTACGCCACCATCACGTTGCAGAACTACTTCCGCATGTACAAGAAGCTGGCCGGTATGACGGGTACCGCCTCGACCGAGGCCGGCGAGTTCTGGAATATCTACAAGCTCGACGTTGTCGAGATTCCCACCAACAAGCCCATCGCCCGCGTGGACATGGACGACATGGTGTACAAGACCAAGCGCGAGAAATTCAAGGCCGTCATCGACGAGGTGGAGAAACTCATCGGCGAGGGCCGTCCCGTGCTGGTGGGCACCACCAGTGTGGAGACTTCGGAGTTGCTGAGCAAGATGCTCAAGATGAAGAAGATTCCGCACAACGTGCTTAATGCCAAGCTGCACCAGAAGGAGGCCGACATTGTGGCTCAGGCCGGCGAACCCGGTCGTGTGACCATTGCCACCAACATGGCAGGCCGTGGTACCGACATCATGCTGGGCGGCAACGCCGACTTCCTGGCAAAGGCAGAGCTTGCCAAGATGGACTATCCCGAGGAACTGCTC
>CALGCG010000131.1 GCA_937884485.1 uncultured Bacteroidales bacterium | reverse complement strand
CCAAGCTCTACGTCGACAAGTACCTCGGCCGCGACGTGCCCTCCTACATGAAAGACCTCGCCCTCTCCGGCCACGGCCTCAGCGAGAACGCCTTCAAGTAAAAAAACGTCACCTCTTTTTGAAAAAATACGTATATTTGCATTGCTTAAATAGTAATGTAAATATGCGTATTTTGTTGAGATATAGACAGATTGTTGTATTCCTGTTTTTGCTTCTGCCCGCCGTGGCCGAAGCGCAACAGGTCACTACCGCCGTGCAGGGACGTGTGCGCGACGCCGAGACCAACGAGCCGATACCCTTTGTGCAGATTGTGTTCGAAGGGACCACCATCGGCACCGAGACCGACATGGACGGCAAGTTCAGCATCAGCAACACACAGGGACTCACCAAGCTGCAGTTCCGCATGATGGGCTACGAGGCGCAGACGTTCAAGGCCGTGCAAGGCAAGACGAAGAAGCGCGTGACGGTGAAGATGGTGCCGCGCGGCAAGACGCTGCAGGCTGTGGAAGTCACCGCCAAGCGGGGCAGAAGCAAGTACAGCCGCAAGCACAACCCCGCCGTGGAGTTGGTGAAAAAGGTCATCGCCCACAAGGAAGAGAACCGCCTGGAGCATGTGGACCAGTACCACCGCCAGGTCTACGAGCGCCTCTCCATGTCGCTGGACAATTTCAACCCCGACTTCGAGGGCAGCCGCATCTGGCGCAAGCTGAACTTCCTGGAGAAATACATCGATGAAACCGAGTTCGACGCCACACCCATCCTCTGCGTCTCTATGCGCGAGGCACTGGCCGAGGAGAGCTACCGCAAGGAGCCCTCGCTGAAACGCCGTCTGGTGAAGGGCAAACGCATGGAAGGCCTCGACGAGGTGATGGAGGACGAGGGCATGGACGCCAACATACAGGCCATGTTCACTCCCGTGGACATCTACGACGGCGACATCGAACTCATGCTGAACCATTTCACCTCGCCGCTGTCGCCTGTGCTGGCGGTGACGTTCTACAAGTACTACATCACCGACACCACCGTGGTCGACGGGCAGAAGTGCGTGGAACTCAGCTTCGTGCCTGCCAACCAGCAGAGCTATGGCTTCACCGGCCGCATGTATGTCAGCCTCGACCCCGACAGCACCTTCGCCCTGACCAAGTACGTGATGACCGTGTCGCCCCACGTGAACCTCAACTTCGTGCGCGACCTCTCCATCGTGCAGACTTTTCACCGTGACAGCACGGGGCGCTACCTGCCCTACCGTTGCGACACCTACGGCCGCATGTACATCTCCAAGCGCATCCAGGAACTCTACGTGCACCAGATGCGCGTCTATACCGAATACGACCTCAGCGACACCGCCGACATGCTGGCCGACAGCCTCTTCTCGGTCTTCGAGCACGAGGTGGTGCTGCCGCGCAAGGACCTGATGCGCTTCAAGAGCGAGTTCAACGCCCGCCGCCCCGTCAAGCTCACCGCCAAGGAAACGGTGTTGGACAGCATGTGGATCGAACTGCGGCGCCTGCCGGAATTCCGCGTGCTCAAGGCCACCGGCGAGGTGCTCGCCTCTGGCTACATTCCCACGCACAAGAAGCGCAGCGAGAGCCGCTTCGACCTCGGCCCGGTGTTCAACTTCCTCAGCTACAACCACCAGGAAGGCTGGCGCATACGCCTCGGCGGCATGAGCAAGGCCACCCTCAGCCCCCGCCACTTCCTCGAGGGCTACGTGGCCTACGGTTTCCGCGACCAGCGTCCGAAGACCAACCTCACCTACACCTACACCTTCGACGACAAGGAGCGCCATGTGCACGAGGCCCCCTACAGCAGCATCAGCCTCAACGCCACCTACGAGCTGGAGACCCCCGGCCAGAGCTACGACAACTTCGACCGCGACAATATCTTCTCCTCCTCGGACAAGGAACTCAACGTGCAGTACATGGCACAGGCTTTGCTGCGCTTCCGCAAGGAGTGGAAGAGCCATCTGCGCTTCGACACGTGGGTGGCGGCCCGCCACTACCAGCCTGCCGGAGCGTTGGAATACCTTGAATACCAGCCTGACGGGAGCCTGAAGAAGGTGGACTACTTCACCGAAGGCGAGTTCCATGTGGGCCTCAGTTTCACGCCCAACTTCGCCGCCGGCACACGCCGCCGCGAGACGCAGAGCAACCTCCGGCGCGACGGCGCCACCATCACGCTGTCGCACAATGTGAACCTTGTCGACGGCGAGAACCTCATCCAGAGCACATCCTTCTCGGCCGACAAGCGCTTCTGGCTTTCCTCCTTCGGCCACATCGACGCCAAGGTGGTCTCCGGAGTCATCTGGAACCGCGCCCCTTACACGCGCCTCTACATTCCCTCCGGCAACGCCAACCTCTTCCTCGCCACCAACGCCTTCAACACCATGCAGCCCATGGAGTTCATCATGGACCAGTATGTGGCCATCTTCGCCACCTACCATCTCAAGGGCTGGATTCTCAACCGCATACCCCTCATCAACCGCCTGCGTCTGCGCGAGGTGGTGGGCTTCAATTTCCTCTATGGAGGCCTGACCACCAAGAACGACCCCAGTGTCGACCGCACGGGGCTCTACCAGATGCCCGCAGGCACAAAACCCTTTGGCACAACACCCTACATGGAGTACAGCATCGGCGTGGAGAATATCCTCAAGTTCTTCCGCATCGATTTTGTGCGGCGCCTTAGCTACCTGGAAGGCCGCGAGGGCTGGGACCGCTGGTTTGTGCGCATCGACATGAAGTTCACCTTGTAAATGCTTTAATGGTAAAACAATACATATGAAAAAGATAGCTTTGTTACTTGTTGCTTGTTGTTTGTCGTGCTCCCTCGCCCAGGCGCAGGAGCAGCGGCAGTACGTCAGTTGGGGTATCGTGGGCGGTCCGAACATTTCGTCGTACATCATGCGCGTCGACCCCCTGCTGCGCGACACGCTCATCGCCGACACCATTCTCAGTTCGCTCCCCGCCACAGGCATCGACATCGGCATGTTCCTCGACTATAACATCACCAATGAATGGTATCTGCAGGCCAACGGCACCGCCACCCTCGAGCAGGCCACCCTGCGTTACAGCGACCATCACAGCCACATGCTCACGCTCGGCGCCGATGCCGGCCTCTCGGTCTTCTACCGCCATCCGTGGCGCGGCGGCCATTTCCTGGTGGGCTTCGGACCCTATTTCCATTTCGTGCTCTATTCCGCTGCCACCGAGGGCATCAACCTCTACCGCCGCCAGATCTATACCGACCCCGTCACGGGCAAGTCGCGCTTTGCCATGAGCGACATCCACGCCGGCCTCGGCCTCACGATGGGCTACGAGTTCGCCCAGCATTGGCTGGTACAGCTGGAGGGCCGTTTCGGCATCACAGACATACTCAATCTTGAAACTCCCGGCACCTATGTCTACCCCTTCAAAATCGCTCTTGGCGTAGGGTGCCGTTTTTGATGTTTTTCGATAAAAATTAGCTCGTACATAACTTGCTGTAAAACAGCACTGTTATCGTATCATCTTCTTCCCATCTTCTTACCTCGTTCTTACCCTCTTCCTACCCTCCTTTTCCAGGGTAGAAGATGGTAGGGTTTTGGAGGCTGGGGAGGGGCATCATGCCGCCTCTCCATCATGCGATGAGGGCGGCGAACTGCTCCAGGTAGCGGCGGTCGGTGGCGTCGAAGGTGGCGAGGTGGCGGCTGTCGATGTCGAGCACGGCGACGACCTCCTCGCCCTTGAACACGGGCACCACTATCTCGCTGCGGCTCTCGCTGCTGCAGGCTATGTGGCCGGGGAACTGCTCCACGTCGGGCACCACCACCGTGCGGCGTTCCTTCCAGGCGGTGCCGCAGACGCCCTTGCCGTAGCCTATGTGCATGCATGCCAGGGGGCCTTGGAAGGGACCGAGGATTAGTTCTTCATTCCTGTCGACTCTGTAGAACCCCGTCCACCAGAACCCGAACTCCTGATGCAGCAAAGCGCTGATGTTGGCCATCTTGGCTATCGTGTCGCTCTCGCCTTCGCAGAGGGCTTTGGCCTGCGGCAGCAGGGCGATGTATTTCTCTTCCTTGGTCATTTGTGTTTTTTCTTACTGTCTCCCGCTTCGCGAGATCCTGGAAATCTTGGAAATAAAAGGATTCTGCTTGATTTCCAGGATTTGCTTTGCCGCTCAGCGAAAATCTTTTTAAATCTGAAAGAATCTTATTTCCAAGATTTCCAAGATTTCCGCCGGTAGGCGGGGAGGTTTATTTCTTCTTCAGTTTTTTAACAGTTGCGTAGGGGTACTCGTCGAGGAGGGTGATTTCGTACTGGTGG
The DNA here is from genome assembly GCA_937884485.1 of uncultured Bacteroidales bacterium. Classification (GTDB taxonomy): domain Bacteria; phylum Bacteroidota; class Bacteroidia; order Bacteroidales; family P3; genus Colimorpha. The sequence continues at coordinate 5,399 of CALGCG010000131.1, read as the reverse complement.
CGGCCGTCCTTCGATTGTGTATATCGCTTGTTGCCGTCGCAGTAGGGGTAGAGGGGACGTGTGCCGTAGATGGCGTAGCCGTTCTTGTCGAGCCAGCGGCCCATCTCCTCCATGCGCTGCAGGGCTTCGGCGGGCAGGTTGCCGTCGGGGTCGGGGCCCACGTTGAGCAGCAGGTTGCCGCCCTTGGCCACGACGTCGCAGAGCATGTGGATGAGGGTCTTGGTGCTTTTATAGTTATCGTTCGGCACGTAGCTCCAGCTGTCGCCCATGGTCATGCAGGTCTCCCAGGGGTAGGGGAGGAGGGTGTCGGGCACCTGCTTCTCGGGGGTGCGGTAGTTCTCGTAGCGGCCGCCGACGCTGCGGTCGACGATGAGGGTCTGCGGATTGCGCTCGCGGGCGATGGAGGCCAGGCGGTGCATGTCCAGCTCCTGCACCTGGCCGCTGCAGCCCAGCCAGGGGCGTGTCTCGTCGTTGACGCTCCAGGCCGGACGCACCCAGCCGCCGTCGAGCCAGAGGATGTCCACGGGGCCGTAGTTGTGCGTCAGCTCGTGGATTTGGTTGTAGGTGAACTCCTGGTAGCGCTGCCAGCGCTCCGGGTGGTCGGCGATGGAGTAGTTGACGTTGCGGTCCGCCGTGGCCCATTCGTGGGCCCAGTAGTCGTCGCAGTGCCAGTCGGGCTTGCTGAAGTAGAGGCCTATCCACATGTTCTCCTTGCGGAAGGCGTCGACGATGGCGCGCGTGAAGTCGGTCTTCGCCGGGCTGTGCATGCTGGTGTAGTCGGTGTAGCGGCTGTCGAACATGCAGTAGCCGTCGTGGTGCTTGGTGGTGAAAACGAGGTACTTCATGCCGGCGTTCTTGGCCGCCGCGGCCCATTGTTGCGGGGCGAAGTGCCGGGGATTGAAGGTTCGGTTCAGCGCCTGGTAGGCCTGCTTGTACCCGTAGTAGTCGCCGTCCTTGGTGCCGCGGATCGGGCGTCCGTCGGCGCCGATGCGCTCGCGGGTGATCCAGCTCTCGTTGCAGATGCTCCAGCTCTCCACGCAGCCCCATTGGGCGTAGATGCCCCAATGCATCATGAAGCCGAACTTCAGGTCCTGCCACTCGCCGATGCGCCCGACGATGGCCGGGTCGCTCTCCGGGATACTGTCGTGCTGCGCACGGGCAGGCTGAAGGTTGAAAGTGCTAATTGTTAAAATGGCTGCCGCCAGAAGGGTTTTGTATTTCATATGACTATTATTCGTTTAATATCCTTTGTGTCTGTTTATTCCCATGCTTTTCGACGCTCGTGTTTCATTGCAAAGGTACAAAAAATATTTAAAACTGCGCACTCAAATGTGCACTTTCCCCCAAAAACTGCGCACTGGACTGCGCAGTTTTTGTAAAATATCGCACATTTGACTGCGCAGAAATGGCCTTTTTCCACGCAGGTGAATATTCGATTTTGCCATGTCGGAAATAATGTGTAATTTTGCATTCAGAATTTGAACGGAAATATTAACTAAATGACAATGCCGATGAAATAGAGTGCATAAATGTAACATGTGCATTTAAAATAGGAAAAAGCGAAGTAGCTTAACACGGGAATCTTTGAAACTTGGACACTTTCAAATGATACTTCCAAAATGTAAAGCAGCGACGCTCCCGCCTTTGGCGTGGGCTTTAGCGTTGTAATTGGGAAGTATCAGGTAGTCCAAGACCTCAAAGATTCCAATGAAAGCGAAATGGGCCACGCTTTTTTTATGCACATTCCGAACTGGATAAGGCCTCGCAAACAATTTCATTAACCAAAACCGATGTACCGATGGTATATAACTGGTAACAATGATAATGAAGAAAGGAATCCTGCTTTCCTGCATGGCTGCTGCCACTATGATGTTTATTACATCATGTGCCTCCACTAGCCGTACAGTTATTCCCCAAGCTGTGAACTCAATCAAGGCTGTTTCTTTTGAAGAACTGAACCTTACTAATAAAGATTATGACGTGTTGGCACGTGTCGAGGCTTCTGCCCGTATTGAAGTGGAATTTGACAACACCTCCTGGACTGCCAAAGACCCCGACGGAACGTTCGAACTGAAAGTTACAAAGGACCCCAAAACCGGCACCTCTACCGTCACCATCAAAGGAGTTGTCCGTGCGGGTTACCTATTCTCCCAGAATGGATATAATCTGGACCATGAGCAGCCCGGTGACCTCGCCCTCCGTATGGCCATTTATCGTCTTATCAACATTGTCAAGGAACAAGGAGGTGACGGCATCATCGAACCTGTTGTGTCCACAGGTGTGGAAGAAACCAAACGTGGCTCGGTTATTACCTATATCACCACCGTTTCCGGAAAACCCGTTCGTCTTAAAAACACCAAATAATCTTACATTATGAGACAATTGTTTAAAAACTTGTTTATCGGCCTTATGGTATGTGTGGCGCTCGTCTCGTGCGGTACCATGAAAAAAACCGTCACCGTTGTTGACCCTCCTAAGGTGGTCAACCTTGACTTAACTGCAAATCCACGTTCAAATATCTATGTCAATCTTGACTATGGCATTCGCATTAATGTCAAGGACGGTCGCACCAGCAGCGACATCATCAACAAACATGACAACTACATCACAACCAAGCCCTCTGTCAGCGTCAATCCCGAAGTCCCCTTCTTTGTCAACGAAAGCATTCGTCGGTATATGCGCACCATGGGGTTCCGTCTCGACAGTGATATTTCTTCCGACTACATGATGGCCGTTACCATCAAGACCTTCAACGTCAGTTGGCTCGACGGCATTGGTTGGTCTGCCACCGTTACGATGGACGTTGCTGTCTATGACCAGGACAACCGTCAGGTTTATCCCACTGTCGGTGTCAGCGGTCGCGCCTCAACCCGTGGCGCCGGCAATAACTATGCTACAGCATCCTCCGTCATCAATACTGCCTATGCCACTGCCTTGGAAGATATCGACTGGGATCGCATCGCCTATTTCCTGCATCGTTCCAAGTCCGCCGATACCGAAAAGGACAAGGCCGTCCATGGGGACGGCAACACGGCTCTAGAACACACCGTTCTTTCTTGGGAGGTAACCTCCCGTCCGGCTGGCGCAGACGTTTACTGGCGTATTATCTCGTCAACCCCCGACGTGAAGAATACGAACAAGAACTACAAAGCCACAACACCTTACGAGTCAACGGAGACTTTTGATATTAAGGGACTTACCTATAATAATTCGGGCGACGTGCAAATTGAGATTACTTGTGAGAAGCCGGGCTATCTGCCTCAGCGAAAGGTGTTCAACCTTCGCTCGGCCATCGACCAGAAGTCCATCAACGCTCACTTCTCGCTGGTCCGCGACGAATGATCAAATGTGTTATTAATGGCAAAGGGGTACGGCTTAGTGCGGTACCCCTTTGTTTTTCTTGGTGTTACCATGTATACGACACCTAAATTCGGTAGGTGAACGGGATGTCGACGAGGTCTTTGTCGGCACTGCTGAAGCCTACCTGCAGGGTCATCTGCGTGCCGTCGGCGGGTTCCTCCATGCGGTCGGTGGCGGGGTTGTACTGGCGGAACCAAAAGGGGTCCAGCTGAATGCTGACCTCGTCGCTCGTGCCGGCGAAGAGGTGGCCTTCGCCAACGCCTACCAGCTGTTTGCGCGGACCGTCGGGGTCGGAGGGGTTCTTGAGGTAGACCTGGACGATGGGACTGGTGATGCACTTGGGCATACGGCAGCTGTCGGCATGCACGGTGGCGGTGACGGTGAGGCTGGCGGGGTCGAAGCTGGCCTTCTCCAGGCGGCAGGAACTATAGTCCAGACCGTAGCCGAAGGGGAACAGCGGCTCGGCCTCCATGTAGCGGTAGGTGCGGCCCTGCATGGCGTAGTCGTCGAAGGGGGGCAGCTGGCGTGTGTTGCGGTAGAAGGTGACGGGCAGGCGTCCGAAGAGGGACCGGCCTGCGGGGAAGCACATCTGCCAGGCCACGGCGCTGCCCATGTCTTCGCCGCCGTACCAGGCCACGAGGATGGCGTCAGCCTCGTCCACCACCTCCTCCAGTCCCAGGGCGCTGCCCGTGCAGAGCAGCAGCACCAGCGGTTTGCCCGATTGCTTGAGCCGACGGATGTCGGCGACCTGATAGGCCGGGAGCTCGATCTGGGTGCGGTCGCCACGGTAGAAGCCCGGCTCGTCCACCTGCAGCTCCTCGCCCTCCAGCTGGGGGCTGAGGCCGCCGGCATAGACGATGACGTCGGCGCTGTCGGCGGTAGAGACCAACTGCAGCATGTTGCCTTTGCCGTCGCGGATGTTCAGGAGTCCTTCGCGGATGGAAACGGTATGGTCCGGGGTGCCGTTGTAGTTGCCTAAGGGCATGAGGGTGTCCGTGGCGTTGGGACCTTCGAGGTAGACCCTGGTGCCGCGGGCCAGCGGCAGGGTGTTGTCGTTCTTGAGAAGCACCATGGAGGCGCGTTCGATGCCGAAGGGCACGGGCTCGCGGCACACCTCCTCTTCGGCAGGCACGGGCTCGTCGGTCACCGCCAGGCGCACCCGCAGCAGGCGGCGCACGTGCTCGTCAATCTTCGTTGCCGGCAGGATGCCGGCGCTCCATGCCTCGCGCAGGGCGGGCAGGCCGCTGCCGCACTCGAGGTCCACCTCGCGCCCGAAGGCGTCGCTGTAGGCCAGGGCGGCGGTGGCGTGGGTGCGGTGGCGGGGAATCACGGTGTCGGTCTCGTAGGCGTCGTTCAGCGCCCAGCAGTCGGTGACCAGCAGGCCGTTGTAGTGCCACTCGTTTCTTAATATGTCGAACAAGCGGCGGTTGGTGCAGCAGGGGCTGCCGTTCAGGCGGTTGTATCCGCACATCACCTGGCGGACGTCGCTGTTCTTGATGATGTATTCGAACGCCGGCAGGTAGGTGGTGCGGAGGTCGCGGTCGCTGACGCGGCTGTCGAACTCGTGCCGTGTGCCCTCGGGACCGCTGTGCACAGCGAAGTGCTTGAGACAGGCTGCGGTGAGCAGCGGGCGCCCCTGCCAGTCCTCCTCCCAGCCGTGCTGCAGACCCTCGACGCAGGCCAGCCCCATGCGGGCCGTCAGGTAGGGGTCCTCGCCGTAGGTCTCCATGCCGCGCCCCCAGCGCGGGTCGCGGAAGATGTTGATATTCGGGGTGAAGAAGGTGAGTCCCGTATAGTCGCCCGTGCCGCCAGTGTCCTGCGCGGCGCGGTACTTTTGGCGTGCCTCGGCGGCCACGTCGGCAAAGACATTCTGCACCCACCCGGGGCGGAACGTCGCCGCCATGGCGATGGGCATGGGGTAGACCCGGGCCAACCCCGCGCGTCCCACGCCGTGCAGCGCCTCGTTCCACCAGTTGTACGCCGGTACGCCCAGGCGCTCGATGGCCGGCGCGTCAAAGCGCAGCTGACCTGTGACCTCC
>CALGCG010000130.1 GCA_937884485.1 uncultured Bacteroidales bacterium | reverse complement strand
TATATACCGCATATAAGAACTATATAAGAACTATATAGGAAGTATATAGGAAGGGGCGAATTGGGGGCGAATCGGGGGCGAATCGGGGGTCTATGCGGCCCGATTTTTTTCGGGGGGGGGAGGCGGCAGGCGTCGTGTGACGGCATACCGCGGAGGGCACGAGGCCGCGGACGGAGGGTGTGGGGCAGCATGGATGGCGGGGGATGTTTCTCTCTGTGGGGGATTATTTGTTCAAGGTGTGCTTGAGTATTTTCTCGTAGCCGTAGAAGCTGCGTCGTGTGCCGTCGGAGAAATGGAAGATGATGGAGGAGAGGCGCATGAATTTGATGCGTCCGCGGTCGTCCCAGAAGAGTTCGTCGAAGGTGTACTGAGCGGGTGAGCCTGGGAGAATGGGCCCCATGCAGCGGACGGTGCGTATGTCGCGATCGAAGCGGTCTTTCTGGAGCTGGCCGCGGTCGTTGACGGGTGTTACGGATATTTCGATCTTGGAGATGGTTTTGGAGAAGCAGTTGTAGAGGTTGAATTCGAGGCCGAACATGTAGTCGCTGCGGGCGGTGTTGACGCTCATGATGAAGATGAGGTCGCGGTTCATGCGATCCTTGGTTTCCTGGACCTGTGCGGAGAGGTGCTGTTGGGCGAGGTCGATGGAGTCCTGAAGAAGGACGAGGGTGATGCTGTCGGCCTGACGGGCGAAGAGGGAGCTGATGCGGTCGAGGGAGTCGAGCTGCCGCTGCAGCTGCTGTTGCTGCTGTTGCTGCTGCTGTGCATAGTGCTGTTGCTGCTGCTCGAGGGCCTGGATGCTTTGCGGAGTGGCAAAGGAGCCCCATTCGGCGAGGCGGACGAGAGCGGGGAGGGTGAGTGTCTGTCGGACATTGGTGTTGGTGCGGACGGAGAAGACGACGGGCCACTCCTGGGAGGGCTGGTAGCGGTAGCCGAGCCAAACAAGGGGTGAGAAGGAGCCGTAGCGGCGATCGGCGGTGTCGACGGAGAGGAGGTTGCCGTTGTCGAAGCTGACGAAGGCCCACTCCTGCAGGGTCTGGTAGCGGGAGCGCCAGTAGCCGTCGGAGACGAGATAGGGGAAGAGCTGGACGGCTATTTTCTCTGGCAGGGAGAAGTCGATGCCGTCGGCCTGGAAGCGGAGAAGGCCCTTGCCGGAGCGGCGGCTGACGGTGCTGAGGCGATAGAGGCGGTTGTAGAGGTTGAGGGGCTGTGGTGCGAGGGCCGAGGTTTGGGTTTTGAGGTTGGAGGGGAGGTGTTTTTCTATCTGGCGCTTGAGGGCGTGGGGAGGTTCGATGAGGAAGGCGTCGTCGAGCCGCACTTCGCGCAGGGAGGAGTAGTTCCACGACTGCTGGGCGTTTGTGGGAGAAGACAAGAAAAACAAGAAAAACAAAAGAACCATGGTCCTTGTTGTTCTGAAACACAAGTTCTTTCTTGTTGTTTTTGTCTCCCTTGTCTTCATCTTTTTTTTTGTTTTTCTTGTTTTTCGCTTAATGAGCCTGGAGCCAGTTGTCGCCGACGTCGATGCCGACCTCGATGTCGATGCCTGGCAATGGGAGCGCCTGTTTCATTTCGCGGGCCACAATCTGGCGCACGAGGGCCTCCTCGGGGCGGTAGAGGTCGAAGACCAGTTCGTCGTGCACCTGGAGAATCATACGTGTGCGGAGTTGCTGCTGGCGCAGGCAACGGTGGATGCGGACCATGGCGAGCTTGATCATGTCGGCCGAGGTGCCCTGTATGGGCATGTTGACGGCGTTGCGCTCGGCGAAGGAGCGTGCGGAGGCGTTGCGGCTGTTGATGTCGGGCAGGTAGCGCCGGCGGCCGAGGAGGGTCTGCGCGTAGCCATGCTCGCGTGCGGCGGCGATGCATTGGTCGATGAAACGGCGGATGTCGGGATACTGAGCGAAGTATTCGTCGATCAGCGCCGCGGCCTCCTTGCGGGGGATGCCGAGCTGTTCGCTGAGGCCGAAGGGGGAGATGCCGTAGACGATGCCGAAGTTGACGCTTTTGGCGTTGCGGCGCTGGTCTTTCGACACTTCGTTGATGGGCAGGTGGTAGATTTTGGCGGCGGTGGCGGCGTGGATGTCGAAGCCGTTGGCGAAGGCCTCCAGCATATGGCGGTCGTTGGCCAGGGAGGCGATGATGCGGAGCTCGATCTGCGAGTAGTCGGCGGCGAGCAGGAGGTGGTCGGAGTCGCGAGGGACGAAGGCCCGCCGAATCTCGCGGCCGCGGTCGGTGCGGATGGGGATGTTCTGCAGGTTGGGGTTGGACGACGAGAGGCGTCCGGTGGCCGTCACCGTCTGGTTGTAGACGGTGTGCAACCGCCCGGTGGCAGGATTGATGAGCTTGGGGAACGAGTCGAGATAGGTGCCCAGGAGCTTGGTGACGGACCGGTATTCCAGTATGAGCGGTATGATGGGATGCGAGGCGGCGAGCTTGGCGAGCACGTCCTCGGCGGTGCTGTACTGCTTGGTGGCCGTGCGGGGGGGCTTGTCGGTGACCTTCAGTTTCTCGTAGAGCACTTCGCCGAGCTGCCTGGGCGAGCCGATGTTGAACCTCGCGCCGGCCAGCCGGTATATCTTCTCCTCTATCCCGCTGCGTTCGGCGGTGAGCTTGTGCGAATATTCCTTCAGGGCATTTACGTCGATGCGCACTCCCTCCTTCTCCATGTCCATCAGCACGTCGACCAGGGGCAGCTCCACCTCGCGGTAGAGCCGTTCGAGGGCGGCGTCCTTGAGTTTGGACACCATGCGGGGGTAGAGCTGCCACAGAGCGGCCGCCTGCGCCGCGCTGTCGGGGGGTTCGAACCCCAGGAGGGCGGAGCAGATGAAGTCGAGGGAGTGGCGCATCTCGGCGTCGATGAGGTAGTGAGCCAGCTGCACGTCGAATATCTCGCCCCGGAGCTCGATGTCCAGTTCGGCGAGGATGTATTTCAGGTTCTTCAGGTCGAAGCAGAGCTTGGTGGTTTGCCGGTCCTGCAGCACGTCGGCCAGGAGCTTCATGTCGACCTCGCCGACCTTGCCGACCCATACGGAGTCGGCGTTGGTGCTCATCACCAGCTTGGGGCCGTCCACCAGGAGAGCGACGTCCTTGCCCTTGAGGTTTTGCAGGACGGCGGTCGAGAGCGAAGCCTGCTGGACGTCCGGTGCCTGCTGCGCCGACGGTGCGAGGTCGAAGAGCGTCAGATGCCCGTTCTCCACACCCTTTTCTCCAATCTCCATTTTGCCGGCGGGACGCCGGCGCTCCATTTTCCGCTCGCCGCCGGCGGCGTTCCACTCGATGGCCTTTTGGGGGTCCTTCACGCTGAGGTCGGTGAATATCCTCCGCGCCAACTGACGGAACTCCAGTTCATCGAATATCGCGCGCAGTCCTTCGTAGTCGGGTTCCTCCCTGACGAGCGCCTGCTCGTCGAAGGCTATCGGGGCGTCGAGCCGGATGGTGGCGAGCATCTTGGAGAAGAGGGCCTGCTGGGCGTTCTGGCGCACCTTCTCGCGCAGGCGGTCGTTCTTGATTTCGTCCACCCGCCTGACCATTTCCTCCACGGAGCCGAACTGTGCGACGAGCTTCTTGGCCGTCTTCTCCCCCACCCCGGGAATGCCGGGGATGTTGTCGATGGCGTCGCCCCAGAGGCCCAGGAGGTCTATGACCTGGCGGCAGTTGGTGACGTCGTACTTCTCGCACACCTCCTTCACGCCCATCAGCACATCGGGCGTCTTGCCCCGCCCCTGGCGGTACATCTTCACCGTCGGCGTCACGAGCTGAGCGAAGTCCTTGTCAGGCGTCACCATCACCACCTCGTCGAAGCCCGCCAGCTCGGCAGCGTGGCTCAGGGTGCCTATGACGTCGTCGGCCTCGAAGCCCTCGCACGTCAGGCGAGGTATACGGAAAGCGTCGATGATGCGGCAAATCCACGGCAGGTTGCTCTCGATCTCCTCCGGCATGGGGTCGCGGTGGGCCTTGTACTCGGAATAGGCCTCGTGGCGGAAGGTAGGCTTCGAGAGGTCGAAGGCCACCCCGATGTGCGTCGGCCGCTGGTTTTTCAGCAGGTCGTAGAGACCTATGGTGAACCCCAGCGCGGCAGAGGTGTTCATCCCCTTCGAGTTCACACGCGGATTGTTGCTCATTGCGTAATAGCCGCGATACACAGCAGCCATCCCGTCTATCAACACCAGTTTTTTCAAAACCTTTAAACCTTAAACTTTAAACCTTAAACTTACTTCAAAGGATTCGCCGTCAGTTCGTCGTACTCCTTGCGGTTGCGCAGTATGTTGCAGGCCAGGTACACGGCACTGCGCATCGACTGCTCGCTTGCCTTGTCCTTTCCCGCAATATCATAACCCGTACCATGGGCAGGAGAGGTGCGGACATAAGGCAGACCTGCTGTGTAGTTCACGCCCTCGGTGAAGGACATGAGCTTGAAGGGGATGAGACCCTGGTCGTGATAGAGGGCAAGGACGCCGTCAAACTTGTTGAACTCAGAGCTTCCGAAGAAGCCGTCGCTCGGGAAAGGCCCGTAGGCGAGAATGCCGTTGCACTGAGCTTCATCGATGACGGGCTTGATCACGCGCATGTCAAAGTCTCCAATAACCCCGTTGTCGCCCGCATGAGGATCGAGGGCGAGGATGGCAATTTTGGGGATGGTGATGCCGAAGTCGCGTTTGAGGCTGTTGTTCATGAGGCGTATCTTCTCGCCGAGCAGGTCGTGGGTCAACGCAGAGGGCACGTCCTTCAGGGCCAGGTGGTTTGTAACAATGCCTATGCGAATGCGGTCGCAGACCATCATCATAAGGCTCGAGGAGCCAAACTGATGGCTCAGGTACTCCGTATGGCCGGGGAAATCGAAGTCGGGGGCTTGGATATTGCGCTTGTTGATAGGGGCCGTGACCAGCACGTCCACTTTGCCTGCCTTCAGGTCTTCGCAGGCCCTGTTGAGGCTTTCGCGACTGAGGCGACCGGCCACTTCCGTGCTCTTACCCAGGTCAATCTTAATCTCCTCCTGCGTAAGGTTAATCACATTGTATTTATGGTCCTGCGCCTCGCTTGCATCACGGATATTGTTGAAAGTCATCTCCTGCTGCACGCTGGCAAGGAGTTTTTTATGGTAGCTGGCCACCTTGCTGCTCCCATAGAGAACCGGGGTGCAGATGTCGAACATGCGGCTATCGGCAAAAGTCTTGATGATTGTCTCATAACCCACACCATTGATGTCGCCGTGGGTGATGGCCACCCGTATCTTCTTCTCGTCGTTGTTTCTGTCCATAGAAATAATTGAAAGAATTATGAATTATAAATTGTGATATAATCGAATATTCATTAAACCAAACACTTAAGTTCACACCTCGCTCACCATCTGCAGGTAGGCATAGAGGAGGCGAATACCATAGCCACTGG
>CALGCG010000129.1 GCA_937884485.1 uncultured Bacteroidales bacterium | reverse complement strand
GAGCCCTACCGTATGTTCACCTCGCGGGCCGAATACCGCATCCTCCTCCGCCAGGACAATGCCGACCAGCGCCTGACGCCGTTGTCCTACGCCATCGGCCTGGCGTCGGACGAGCGCATGCGCCGTGTGGAGGCCAAGCAACATTATGCAGCAGAGCTGAAGTCGGCCGTCGAGCATGCTCCCGTGCTGCCTTCGGTTGCCAACGAGTGGCTGGCCTGCCGCCAGTCGGCACCGCTGAGCCAGCGGGTGACGCTCGCCTCGTTGCTCCTGCGGCCCGAGTTGGGGCTGGAGGAACTGCTGGAACTGTCGCCCGAGACCGCCGACGCCGTGCTGGCGGTGCCCGACACACTCCGCGACGAGGTGAAGCACGAGGTGGAGACAGTGGTGAAGTACCAGCGCTACATCGAGAAAGAACAGGAGGTGGCCAACCGAATCCTGAAGTTCGAGGATATCGCTCTGCCTGCCGATTTCGACTATTTTTCCCTTACGGCTCTCAGCTACGAATGCCGCGAGAAACTCAACCGATACCGCCCGTCGACCATCGGACAGGCATCCCGAATCAGCGGAGTGTCGCCAGCCGATGTCTCGGTATTGCTGCTGACATTCGCCCGATGACAAAAAGAAAAAGCCCTGCTGTTTCGTGTGAAACAACAGGGCTATTTGTTTTGTTCTATGTGTTTTACGTGATGCTTTTCAGGTATTCCCCGGCTTCGGGGCCGAGGTTCATCAGCAGGTCCAGGAAGCTGAGGTTGGGAGTGAACGGCAGCCGGTCGGCGAAGACCTGGTAGTAGGGTTTGTGGCCCTCGGTAGGGTAGGGGTGTTTGGGCGAGAAGGTGTCGCGGAGGTCTGCAGGGTAGTCTTTGACGAAGTCCTGCGTGTGGCGTATCTGGCAGCCGCTTTTCAGCGTGCGGAGTATCCATTGCAGCAGGGCGTCGTTGAGGTCGATCAGCCGTTCGTAGCGTTGCAGCAGTATCTTCTCCAGGCCGTCTTTGTAGTATAGGTAGTAGGGCGAGGCGCTGTAGGCGGCGGCGATGGTGCGCAGGTGGATGACGTTCCAGCGCTCCTTGTAGTCGATGCCCACCTCCTCGGTGCGCGAATGGTTGTTGCGGACCACCGGTACCGACAGCGTCCTGACGCCGCCGGCGGTCATGATTTCCGTGCGGTTGCGGTAGGTCTGCTTCGGGAAGGTCTCCTGGGTCTCGATGAGGGCCTCGGACTGTGCGCAGAGGGCCGCCACATAGGCGATGGGAGGCAGGTAGGCGGTGGAGAAAAGGGGGGTCATGCGCCGAGAATGATGGATACCAGCTCGCCGTTGTCGTAGTAGAAGTCGATGTTGCCTTCGTTGAAGGTGACGCGGCGCTCGCCCCAGTCTTCTTCGTCGACATCCTGCTCCGTGAGGTTGTTTTTCACCATCAGGGCCACCAGCTGGCGCTCGTCGAGGTCGAAAATGCTCTCGCCGAAGAGGGTGCAGTCCTCGTTGGCCACATCGATGCAGGACACCGTGGGGTTCTCGCCTTCACAGAAGAGGGTGAGGCCGTCGTCGTTGTAGCGCAGCACCGTGGTGCTCTCGTCGGCAGCATTGTCTATGTTCTCCACCTCGTCGGCCTGGCCCAGTATTTTTACCACTTCTTCCACCGGCATTCCGAATTCTATGTCGCCGATGCCTTTCTTGGGTTTGATTGTTAAGTCCATGATATGTATTGTGTTATGTTGTTCTTCTTTGCGTTGTTTCTCCGTGATTGATTTTTACAAATGTACAAATTAAATTTCATCCGGCCAAATTTTCTTTTTTCCACGCTTCGCCGAGGGACGAAAAATGGTTGTTTTGTGGCCGTTTGGACCGTTTTTGCACCACGAAAACGACAGGATACAGAGAAATTAACTGTTTTATATGTTACTGAAAATCATGTATATTGTAATTTCTTTTGGGGTGGAGGAGATAAAATATTTTGTCCTTTTATAAAAAAGTTGTACTTTTGCAAACTCAATTTGTGGGCCGAGGCCTGCTTTTGAATGACTCAGTAGCTCAGTAGGTAGAGCACAACACTTTTAATGTTGGGGTCCTGGGTTCGAGCCCCAGCTGGGTCACCAACCAACAATGAAGGACCGGAACTTATGATTCCGGTTTTTTTGTATGAGGCGCATAGGCTACATATTGGCAATGAGTCTGTTGGCAGTGGCGCTGCTGCTGCCCTCCGCTGCCGTTGCCCAGCAGTCGCAGGAGCAGATGGCAGCCTACTATTTCGACAACGGCGATTTCCAGCAGGCGGCCCAGCTCTATGAGTCGCTCTACAAGCGCACCACCAACCGTTTCTACTACCAGCGCCTCTACGCCACCTACCTGCAGATGGGCGAATATAAGGATGCCGCCCGGTTGGCCGAGAAACGCCTCAAAAAGCATCCTGGGGAGCTTCAACTCTACGTCGACCAGGGGAACGCCTACCTGGTGCAGAAAGAGGCTAAGAAGGCCGAAAAATACTTCGACAAGGCCGTCGAGTCGGTGACGTCCAACCTGGCACCCGTGCCGGACCTCGCAATGGCCTTCGTCAACATCGGCCGCCACGACTACGCCATCCGCACCTACCAGGCGGCACGCGAGAAGACTCGCAACAAGCAGCTCTATTTCACCGAGGTGGTGGGCGTCTACCAGGCCATGGGCGACTACAACGCCATGACGCAGGAGTATTTCTCCCTGCTCGACAGCCAGCCAAGGATGATCTCGTCGGTGCAGATCAATATGCAGAAGGCCATGGCCGAGGCCCCGGACGACCGTCTGGCCGAAGGGGTCAAGCAGGCGTTGGTGCAACGGGTGCGCGAACACCCTGACAACCAGACCTATCTGGAGATGATGATTTGGTTCTCCATCCAGCAGAAGGACTTCGCCTTTGCCCTCACACAGGCACAGGCGGTGGATGCCCGTTTCCCCGACAAGGGGGGCGACCAACTCCTCCGCGTGGCCCAGATAGCGCAGCAGAACGAGGCCTACGACGTGGCCGCCGAGGCCTACCGGCTGCTGCAGCGCAAAGGGACCGACAGCCCGCACTACTTCGCCGGCAGGGTGGGGGAGCTGGAAGTGGATTTCGCACGCATCAACCACAACTATCGCATGGACAGCAAGGACTTCCAGGCCCTCCGCAAGCGCTACGAGGATGCCCTTGCCGAGCTGGGCAAGAACGAACGCACCATCCCCATCATGCGCCACTACGCCACCCTCATGGCCTACCACGGGGGCGACGCGCAGGCGGCGGTGAGCATGCTCGACGATGTGCTGGAGATACCACGCATCAAGCCCGCTGTGCGCGACGAGGTGAAGCTGGAACTGGGCGACCTGCTGCTGTTTGCCGGCTCGGTGTGGGACGCCTCGCTGCTGTACATGCAGGTGGAGAAGGCCAACAAGAACGACGTGCTGGGGGCTCAGGCCAAGTTCAAGAACGCCAAGCTGTCCTACTACAACCACGACTTCGACTGGGCCAATTCGCAACTCAAGGTGCTGCGCTCGTCGACCTCCAAGCTGGTGGCCAACGACGCCATGGAGCTGTCGCTCTTAATATCTGACAACATGGAAGATGACAGCACCTACGGCATGCTCGAGCTCTTCGCCGATGCCGACCTGCTGCTCTACCGCAACCGGCTCGACTCCGCCTGGCAGGGCTACGACGCCATCGCCCACAGCGTGCTCTCGCATCCCCTCTTCGACGAGGTGCTGATGCGCAAGGCCCAAATACGCATGAAACAAGCACGTTACGCCGAGGCCGACTCCCTCCTGAGGCAGGTGGTGGAGTTCTACCCCTACGACATCACCGCCGACGACGCCCTGATGCTCAGGGCCGAACTCAACGAAGACCATCTGGACAACAAAGAACAGGCCCTCGAATGCTACGAGAAGCTCCTCATCGACTACCCCACATCGCTCTATACCGACCGCGCGCGCAAACGTTATAACGCACTGAAAGCAAAATGAATGAAGTAAAAGCAAAGAAGTTCCTGGGACAGCATTTCCTCACCGACGAGAGCATCGCCCGGCGCATCGTGGACAGCCTCTCCGGACACTCGAACAACGTCATCGAGATCGGTCCCGGCATGGGTGTGCTGACCAAGTATCTCATTGGGAAACAGGAACTCAACTTCCATGTGGTCGAAATCGACCGCGAGTCGGTGGCCTGGCTCCACGAGCACTACCCCTCGCTGGATGTCATCGAGGGCGATTTCCTGAAACTGGACCTAAACGCCTTGTTCCATGATACTTTCGCCGTCATAGGCAACTTCCCCTACAATATCTCGTCGCAGATCCTCTTCCGTGTCTTCGAGTGCAGAAATCAGGCTGTCGAGGTGGTGGGCATGTTCCAGAAGGAGGTGGCCGAGCGTGTGGCCGCAGGCCCGGGAAGCAAAACCTACGGCATCCTATCGGTCTTGCTATCAGCATTCTATGACATCGAGTACCTCTTCACGGTCCACGAGCACGTCTTCAATCCCCCACCCAAGGTCAAATCGGCCGTCATACGCCTTACGCGCAATAGTGTAACATCCTTGGAATGTGACGAGAAGCTGTTCGTACAGGTGGTCAAGGCGGGCTTCAACCAGCGCCGCAAGACCCTCCGCAACGCCCTCCGCTCGGCGGACCTGCCCATCGACGCCGTCGACGAGGCCATGCTCGGCAAACGTGCCGAGCAGCTCTCTGTAAATGAATTTGTTGTCATAACAAAAAGAATAGAATCATTTCAAATAACCCATAACCCATAACCCATAACCCATAACCCATAACCCACAACCCATAACCCATAACCCATAACCCATAACCCACAACCCATAACCCACAACCCATAACCTATAACCTATAACCCATAACCCACAACCCATAACCCATAACCTATAACCCTTATCAAAATGTCCATAGTATCCTTTATCGTAATTGCTATCGCTCTTGGAATCAGCTTCATGCTGCTGATGCAGCGTTGTGCCGACGCCGCCCCCGTGCCGCTGTCGTCGGGACTCCTCATCTCGCTCACGATGGCCGTTGTCCAGGCGGCCCTGTTCTGTGCGGGCATCTCGCTGGGCAATATGCTCCGTTTCGAGTTGCCCGGCGACCCCGAGGCTTTTGCACGCCCCAATGCCTTTATCTTCCTGGGGATGTCCCTCTTCGTGGCCGCCAAGATGCTGTGGCCTTATATGGGAGGCAAGACCAAGCCCGCCGCCTTCGACCTCAATGCCGGCACGCTGCGGGTGCTGCTCTTCACCGTGGCCGCGGGCATCAACGGCTTTTTGCTGGGCCTGGGAGCCGGTTTCGTGGCTTCGCTGGCCGCTCATCTGCACGGCGCCCTGTGGCCCATGCTGGTGGCGGTATTCCTGCTCTCCTATCTCGGCATCATGTATGGCCGCCAGCATGTCAAACTGCGCCCCCGCCGCTGGATGGTGGCTTCGGCCCTGATCCTCATCGTCACCGCCATCGCCGCCGTGGTGAATGCAGGCTGACCGGCTTCTGCCTGTAATGCCGCCCCTGTTTTCCTAATAAACGTTAAATCGGCGTTTTCCATCCCGACGAACGCCCTGCCATCTCCCACCGTTTCAAATTTTATATCACAGACTCAAACTGAGGAATAAAATAAACCTCTTCTACATCTTCGTTTGTTGGGCAGAAAACGCAGTAAATTATTTTATAGTCGTCATTCCAGGAGAACACTGTTTTACTCTGAAATCTATGTACCCATATGGGGGGAGTGGTCTTGTCTGTAAGTATTTCCATTCGAATAACCATGCTCCCCCACTTGCTGAAAATCTCATCGGGATTCCCGTGTAAATCAACCAGGTATTTGTATTTACCTCTATAACACAACTCTCCATTCTCTTCCGCAATAATCGTCGATGGAATCAAGTGTTTCGTTACTCTTTCCTAATTCAATAAAATCGGCAGCAGTTTTTGTATGGTTACAAGACACAAAAACAAAAAATATTGACAAAAAAAATACTTTCCTCATAGTTGATATTATATCTCTTGCATAAGCATCAATGGTATTTGCGACATCACATTTGAAAGGGTTTTCCATGTTGCGTTTTTTTCGTTACGACTTTTTTCGTAATAATTTGATTGCAAAGATAAAAAATATTTTTAAACCAGAGGTATTTTTCTTTTCAAAGGTTGTATTTTTTGTTGCAATATTATTCATCTAGAACCAAGAGTTCTTACTCCTTTTGATATTTTGGAAGAGGACATCTGTGTTTTGATCACCAAGTGCTTGTTTAAGATACTTTCTTCCCAGCACAGTGTCTTGTTGAACGTAATCTCCTTTTATATACATGCCGGCCAGAACAAAAGCACATAGCTTATCATTCAACGCTGCTCCCTTCTTCAGGTAACAAATAGCCAGACGTGTCGCTTCGATTTTGAATTCCAGGTTTGCCGAATTCTTTATCATACTGGATATTTCTTGATACACATTGTAGCAAGCGCGAGGATAATTACAATGGTCTGCCATATAAATTGAGTAGGCAAGATTGTTTGCTCCATAGAAAGTGGTATACATTTCCAAGTATGCCGCTGTGTCCTGGGTAAATAAAAATTGGCCAATTTAAGTACGCCAGCTGTTCCATTATTTCTTCATTGAGGTAGGTAGATTCTCGTTAATGTTATTATGTTAATGGGATGATAATGTGAAGCATCGATACTGATACGACAACCGGTAGTCTTTCTTCAGTTTCTCTGACAAGAATGAATGCGCTATCAACTTCAAGGCGAGAGGAGATTCCTTTGCGAAAGTGTCGAGTTCACGGTTGATGGTCCGGTTGGGCAAACCGATTCTATGTCCGAATTCTTCGAAGTCGCCCCTGTCCACGGTATGGGTGTCGGACATGCGCATCCCTTCTTTGAAAAGGCCCTTTTCCAACGCGAAGATGTGAGGTTGGTGCAGATGCAGGCTTGTATTGATGAGGTCGTAGGCTGGAGCGAGACGGTAGTCTCCATCTCCACGGTCGATGAGGGAGAAGTTTTTCAGGTGGGCATCATCATTCAGTGTGATGTAGTTGAACAGCACCACCCGGAAGAATCGCAGCAGGTCCACCTGTGCAGCACGAACATAGCGACGAATGATATCGGCACAATCTTCGTAGCTCAATATGTTGTATTTGTAGTCACTTCCACCATTGGCCCTGGTCAATCCGGCCAAAGAAGCGAAGTCTTCCTGCGGATATTTTGTTCCATCGGGAGCCACATCAAACCGTTTGGTGAGATACGCGGCCTCTCCATCGCGAAAAAAGCAGAGCGCATTGCGGGCGGTCTCTATGCCGTAGGCTTGTGAAGCCATCTGCATGGTAAGGTGTTCGTTGGCGGGACAATACTTGCGCTCCAGCAATGCATAGGATACCGGTGCAGGTTTCAAAATATACCGTCCCCGTTCTCCTTTTTCTGGTTTCGACAGCACTCTGTTTCGCAACACAAGCGCCCCCTTGGGCTGAACACCGGAAAGCGAGATGCGTCCAATATGGGTTGCATAGTCGGTCGAGTCGGCATTGGCGTTGTTAGGGCTGTCAAAATTCAGTATATGCGACACTTGCTTCCCGCCGAACAGACTGCGGCAGGCCTCGGGAGAATATGTATTAAAACCTTCTTTCAGTGTCGAAGGGCAAAATCTCAATTCTTCCATCATTGCACTGGTTTGATTGTTACCGTTCCGATGGTGTCTGTTTGAGCGGTGGCCAGCAGGATGCCGAAGTCGTCATTTTCGTCGATATGTAACAGCTGCGACTGTATCTTGCGGTTCGCGCCCTCTGAGAGCATGTTGAAAAAAAATGGAAACAGATGGTCCGAGGTGTATGCCTCGTTCCTCACCGGCATGGACAGACAGACGGCTTTACCGGTATAACCGACTGAATAGGAGAAATTATACCGTCCGCTGTCTTCTTCTGTCAACAAACCGGCTTCCAAGTCATTCACATACACCTTACATTGTCTCATACTCCATTATTTTGGGTTTCACCTCAACCTGGAGACCGATGGTGTTGAGAATATCCATCAGGGTGGTTATTTGTGGGTTACCTTCGCCACGTTCGATGGCGACAAGTGTGTTTACGGCGACTCCAGAGAGTTCCGCCACCGTGCGTTGGTTCACACCGAGCGATGCCCGTCGTGACTTGATAGCCTGTCCAATTTCTTTCAGATCCATAGTCTCAACATGTTGCGATTTTCGATGCAAAAATACAATTTTTTTTGATAATGGCAAAATAAAATTGCAGTGTATTGCGATTTTTTTGTCTCTTTTTTCTTTATCTATTGATGGAATATTATCATCTCCTTGTGTTGTACACAAGATTTAATGCAATTGTTGTAGTCATCTTCAACTTTCATATTGTCAGTAGGATGCATTCCGATAAATGCAAAGATCATTCTCTTTTCTATTCTCTCATGCCCTAAACTAAATTTATAATTACATTCTCCATCTTTCCATTCAATTATCGTACAATTATTACCATACTGGGAGTTCGCTGTATTGTGGTACAAATAAGTTGTGCGAGACTGATAATTGTCTACTCTCACAACACTGTCTCCATCAAAATAATATAAAACTCTAATTGAATCAACGCTGGAGTCAGAGTTCTTTGTATAGTCTATCATTTTATAACAATACGGGTCTCCTTTTTTAAATACAAAATCCCAATTATTCGAATGAACATAAATGGTATCAGGATGTTGCATTAAAAATAGAGTATGAGTGAAAATGTTTTTTTCATATTTTTTACGCAGTGTATTTAAAAAACAGCTTCCATTTCTGGTATACTCGAAAGATGGGATTGAATTAAAAAAAATATGCAAGTCTTTCCCATCTTGAGTTGTTTTATATTTGGTGCTGTCATAAATATCTGTGACACGAAGAGAATCACAAATATTTGAAGGACAGGGGAAAAAAATATCAGGAAGGTCTGTACTGTGTATTTTATATTCGAACGAAACGTTGTTTTGACCATGACCATATCCACTTGCAAATAGCATGCAGATTATCAAAAGCGCTTTAATATTGGTGGTCGTTTCCATCTCTTTCAGGTCTATTTAATATTCGTTGAGCAATATTTTGATATTTCACTTTTTCTATACCCGCACTTTCTCTAGTCACATTGCCTAGCAGGTTTCTTGTCGGCCATCGGGTCAACGCTAAGCCACATGGTCATCAGTTCGTGATCCATGTAGCGGGCGCCGAAGTAGCCGAAGCCGGTCTCTTCGTCGCGTTCTTTCCCGGTGAAACGGGAACGTTCGTGGTACCCTGTGGTGCATTGGTCGATGTGCGGCATCTTCGTATTTGTGAGATTATGTGACGCAGATGAATTCATTTGTTAATCTTTGGAAGAAGCCGTGGTTTTTTGGGGCTGTTTATTAAACACCCATCTGCCGGCACTGGTATTGCCCTCGCGAATGAGAACCCCTTTTTTCTGCATGACTGCGAGGTCACGCTGGACGGTTCGTGGATCTACCGACAACACTTGCGACATCTGTTTGCTTGAAACTGTGGGATTGTCTTCAATCAATTTGCATATTCTCTGCTGACGATCTGTGAGATACACTTGCGACAAACTTACGGCATCACTTACGACATTTTCGTTGTCATTATCGTCTTTTTTGACAATCCTGCCTGTTCTGTCATCTATACGGCCACCACTCTGGATTGCGGCGAATATTTCGCGTTTAATCGTCACAGTCAGTCCGCCAAATTCCTCTTTGAATGTCGGCACTTCCAGTTCTTCCTTTCTGAAGGTATCTGCCACAATTCCAAATCCACGTCCCCATGCTTCTATAAAGCCTGCCAAATAGAACACGTTTGCTATCAGTCTGTTTCTTGGCATAGAACTGTGTTCATCAAACATATTTTTGACGGTGATACCTTCAGGCAACAAACCATAATTCCACAGCGTTATATGGTCATCAAACACTTTCATCTGTATGTCAGGGCCATCATACGACTTGTGAATGATTGCGTTATAAATAAGTTCACGAAGCCCCATCTCCGGTATTTCAAGAGGCTCGACGCGTTGAAGCCCTTCATAGTGGATAGGGCGAACCAGATACTTGTCGCTTAGTATGGACATGACCTTGTCGGCCATCTGTATAAGGTTGCCTTCGATTAAGTCTTGAGTGAATAGTTCTCCGCCATTCCTGCCAAAGCGACCAATTTTGAAACGGGCATTCAGACAAAAACGTTGAGGGTCTTTCCCGAACAGCATAAGTGCAGCCATTGTCAAACGGCCGTCATTATCCATCAATCTGAGGTTGGTGAGGATTTTCTGCAGGCTGTCGTTTTTCACTTCGTTAGTCAGCCTGCCATTATCTATACCCTTTCTCAAAAAGTAGTCAATCGCCGAATTGTCAATATCGTCCAATGAGGCATGTTCGACAATTTGGGTGTCCCATGTTGCACCCGTTTTCTTCATCAGGAAGTTCTGGACTGCCGTGCTGTTTAGTTCCTGTAGGGTGCTTCCCGACCTGTAGTATAGCTTGCCATGATAAGAGACTGGAGTATTGCTTGGCAGAACTGAAATCCGTATATAATCTTTCCCGTTTTCTTGAAACAAATCCACGTCGGCCACGATACCCATATAGTTGACCACCTTGTTGGGTATGTCTTCAAGGAGTTTCTTGGCATCCTTTACGCCACAGACGGAGCCCTTGTCGTCGATGCCGATATATAGGGTGCCGCCTTGTGCATTGGCGAAGCCACAAATCCATTTAAGGTATTCGTCCTTCCAGGACTGCTTATATTCCACATTTTGAGATTCCATATTTCAATAACGACTCTTGCCACAATTTATTGTGTTTCCTATAAAAAGCCCACGACAAGAAATTGGTTTCTTGCCGTGGGATCTTTGTCGAGTTACTTGATAGTTGCTGGATTTATTTGTACAATACCCGTCTATTCCGCTAAAGACCCAATTTCTATCTTTACAACTTTATCTTCATCATAGAAAAAGAATGTACCCTCATATATGCTATTGATGATTGATACGTCAGTAGAATCTGAGGCAAACTCATCGTTGAGGCAATTCTCATACTTGTGCATTACAGTTGATTTATTGTCACCAATAGAAATGCCTCGCGATGTATGAAATGTAGCTATTCCTTGGATAATAATATCATAAACAAATTCGAAATCATTGTCGATTTCTGAATAAAAAGACAATCCCCATCGTCTATATTGATAATAACGATATTTTAATCCCGTCATGCCCCATATTTCATCATCACCAACTGAATCTGGTTCTCCCAAATTCTCAAATACAAGATTAATGGGAGTACCCACAGTTAGCCAATTATCCAAAGTGTCATAAATCATTGGCTTTTGTTGTGCAAATGCAGGCCCAAAAGCACAAATGAAGAATATGAGGGGAAATATCTTATTCATTTTTATTTTTATAATGACCATGTTCTTGCTAATACATTGTTTAAAAATGGAGTGGGGTTTTTTATATCATTTCTTCTTTTGAAGGGTGTATTGTTTTTGTCTGTTAATGGCCCCTGTGCGTTACCATTGTACATCTCAAAATGTAACATTGAATTATTCCCACCATTTTTGATGTCCATTGAAATAATCACGCCCAAGAAATCGCCAGAATTAACTTTACAGCCGGGCTTTATATCAAACGAAGGTATTAATTCACAGTATCTTCCTATAAAATAATTATGATTAACGGCAATTTCATCAGTTCCCTTGTAGAATCCGCCTACAGATAATACCGTTCCCTGTGTGATTGAAAAAACGGCAGTTCCTTCAGGTGCGTACAAATCACATCCTGCATGCTTTCGATCTCCGCGAGAAGACCCAAAGAGGGCCGACGGATTTGTGCTATAATTGTTATAGGTATCACTTTCTACATCAATAGGATATGTGTAATTACCATTTATCATTGGACCATTTGATTGGAATTTTGACGTTGTTCCATTCTGTCTATAAAGCGTTACTTCATTTGTTCTGCTATCATATGTAGAACCTCTTTTACCCAAATAAGTTTCCCCTTGTTTAGTTGAAGATTGACCTTTTGCTGAGGGGTCCCAATAAATTGTGCCATCTGATTTTTTTACCCAATCATCTAAAACTTCTCTCCCATCCGGGTCAACTAATTTCACTGGATTCCAAGCACAATAGGCATAAGGACTTATTGAAGGGTATTTGTCGGCCATCGGATCCACACTGAGCCAACTCGTCATCAGTTCGTGGTCCATGTACCTTGCGCCGAAGTAGCCATAGCCGGTTTCCTCATCCTTCTCTTTGCCGGTGAAACAAAGGGGTAAAACCGCCTGGTTTGAGTGCGGTTTACCCCTTCGGTTTTATGTATAGATTGATTCAATTAAATGTTCTTTTGTGGCAGAAATTAAATTCTCTTTTTTAACCCCTAATGTTTACCGGAAAAATCACAATATAAAATACCTTCATTCGTATAAATCAACAAAATACCAAATTCCTTGAGTCGATAAGCAATCACGGGTAGAATCCTCATGTCACCCGTATAACATTTTCGTCCATCAAAAAATTCATTAACTAAAACATCCTTGTTATAATTCAAATATTTGCATGTGTATTTGTTTAACTTTGACACAAAAACCTGACCCCTAGACAGACTTTTTTTTGAATCATACAAATGCTCAAAGTCCTGTGTACAGATTCCTCGCAAGGTGTCATTCTGTTCTATCGCTTTTCTCAGTATTTGACGAAAGATATCATCTGAAACACTATATCTGTATTGGTAATTACAATACAAATCCCACGATGTTGCAAGAATCAATTGTACGTTAGAAGAATCATTACATCTCACATAAATCGGGACATAATAATTCCGACGAGACAATGACCAGGTTAGTTCTTCTGAAACAATTCTCTTCATGTCGAGGGAATCATTGTTTATAGTACCCATGTTTTGTGCAAATATGGATAATGATAGATTAATAAGAAAAAAGACAAAACAAAAGTATTTCATGGCCGTAATTTTGAGATAGGACATCCATCGTATTTAGTTCTTAGTTTTACATTCTCTCCACAGAGGTTTCTGTAAACCAAATTGGCTGTAACAATTGCATTGTATTCCCCCTTTTCAACATCTCTATTTTCCATTTTAATGTAAACACCAAGTTGTTCATTATATTTTCCAGCAGGATCAAGCATCGAACATAATACAGGCACTTTATAATCCACCTTTTCGCTATTATATATTCCTTGGTCCATATCATAGGCATGTTGGAATTCATGAGCCAAACCGACAACTGCAGGTCTTTTCCACCCGTCTTCTGATAGCCTATCAGGATTGTACCCAATAGTTGTCTTACATCCAACCCCATTTGATGCTTTATCATCACTTTCAGGCCTTGTTTGGTTATGTCCATCTAGGGACGTCTCAATACGATGTTTATTATTTGATTTTTCTAATGAGGATATCTGGTTTTCCATACCGTTGCTTTTCAGAGTATTTAAATCGTTCATAACACGTAGAGCAAATTCGTCGCTTCCTTCGTATTCTGAGCCATCCTTGTTGTACAACTTTCCTCCATTATACTGGTAACTATTACCGTCCGATCCTTTAATCCAGATTTCCATACCATTCGGATCCACCAGTTTCACCGGATTCCACGCGCAGTAATTGTATGGTGATATACTCGGGTACTTGTCGGCCATCGGGTCAACGCTAAGCCACATGGTCATCAGTTCGTGATCCATG